>CAZZHQ010000028.1:0-24082 GCA_964654015.1 uncultured Dehalococcoidales bacterium
AGTACAGGAAATCAAACATCCTAATACTGGCTCAGTATTGAGTAGCTAATTTCTTGATAAGCAACTTAGTGGGAGTATTACTGCTCCTATGCTCGGTATAACAAAATAGTATTCTGTTGAGCAAATCTCCTTACACATTTCGTCAGATTGTGCAATGTGACATATGAGCAAAACCCAGTCCCACTACCCGAAGGTCATTGGTTCAAATCCAACGCCCTAAGTGGAATGAAAAAAGTAGTGTAACTTCTGAACTCGTTTCGCTTTTTCTAATTGAGAAGTGCTAAGTGTTTTGGGAAAGGGGGTAAGCGTATATATTAGTTCAATTACTAATCTCAATACGAGAGATTAAATGCCGGACAAAGGACTCGATTAAGTGGTACATAGCCGTCGCACCAGCATCCTGCACTCCAATGGTATTCTCCCGGTGCCAGCTAGCCCGACCTTGCTTAGCCATCATCGGAATAGTAGCTTTCATACCTTCCTCAGCTGCCGTTACGGCGGCTTTAAGAGCGGTTTCAGGTTCCATACCACCCGCCAGCTCTTTTTTAAAAGCCTCTACTGCTGGAACCAGGCAATCGAGCATGGTCTTATCGCCAACCTCAGCTTTGCCCCTTTTCTTTATACCATCGACAGCGCCATCTGCGATCAGTCCCAGGTCTTTAATCTCGATTTTCTCCTTCCCCATAACAGCTTTGCCGGCGCCCATAAAAGCTGAGGCCAGTAAAGTGCCAAAGGTAGAGGGGCTTGCTTTATTAAACTGCAGACCGCATTTGGCCAGTAGCTGACCGATATTGTCTTCATCTGGAGAAGACAAGTACTCACGTAAAGATTTACTACCAATCTCTACGGTAACTCCCAGGTCACCATCGCCAATGATAGCATCGAGTTGCCGTAGTTCCTCACTGTGGCTTTGGAAATCGGACGCTGCCTCTTTTAGGATAGACACCATATCCGTGGTCGTAAGCACTAGTTGCTATCACCTCCACTGTAATAGAAATGGTGAGAAAGCGGGAGCGTCCAGCAGGGCCTTGAATTCCTTGTTGAGCCTGAGTAAAGTTAGCGAGGCGCCAGCCATCTCCATGGAGGTAGCATATTCCCCAACAAAAGTCTTGTAGATGCTTATACCGTGGTCTCCCAAGATATCATGAAACCGGTTGTACAGAATGAAAAGCTCTTCGGGGGGCGTCGCTCCCAGACCATTTACCAGTACGGCGACCTCTTCTCCTGACTTAAATGGGAGGTCATTAATCACTTTCTCCGCCATGATGTCTGCTATCTCATTCGCCTTTTTGAGTTTGGTGCGTTCCAGTCCTGGCTCGCCGTGAATGCCCATGCCCATCTCCATTTCATCTTCGGCAATGGTGAAGGTCGGCTTGCCCGCTGCCGGTATGGTACAGGAACTAAGGGCTACCCCTATACTGCATGTTGCCTCAATAACCTGGTCAGCAGTCGCTTTGACTTCCTCCAGGCTGGCCATGGTATCAGCCTTGGCCCCAGCCAGTTTATAAGCGAAAAAGAGACCTGCCACAGCGCGGCGACGATCCTTTTCGGAGCGTGGTGCCGAAACAACGTCATCTTTTACAATGCTCATTTGTACCGTGATACCTTCCATCTCGGCCATGTCTGCCGCCATCTCAAAATTCATAACATCACCGCTGTAGTTGCCAAAGATATAGAGGACGCCAGCCCCACCATTTACTTCCCTAGTTGCCGCGAGCATATCCTCGGCGCCAGGCGAAGAAAATACATTGCCTACGGAAACGCCATCGAGCAGACCCGGACCAACATAACCGAGAAAAACCGGTATATGGCCTGAGCCACCACCAGTACAAATGCCTACTTTTCCCTTTACCGGGGCATCAGCTCGAACCAGGGCTCGTGGGCTATCCTTTGTCAAACGCAGGTGATAAGGATAGGCTTTAAGGATACCGCCCAGAGTCTCTTCTACTACTTGATAGGGGTCGTTAATTATTTTTTTCATTGCCAAGTTTCCTCCCTTATCTAAGAATGGCATAACATTGATACAAAAATCGGCAAACTACCATCAGTCTTTTATATCAGAATAATGATAGCATATATATCATTTGGCGCAATACAGCGGAATGTAATCCAACACTCCGCTATTTGTTCGCTTCCAGCGATTGCACAATTAGCCAGATTGTTTGATAGGATTAGTCGGCGGGCGCTATTAAAGGTTTAGCTTAAGAAGTTTTGCTTTATGGATGGCAGGAAAGGGCAAGGAACTTTTTATAACTTACATAACTTCAAGGCTCTGGCGAATCTTTCGTCGGTCTACTGACAAGCGCACATGTAGCAGTTACAGAATATTTCTCAGGACTGGCAAGTTCTCTTTTACCTTTGGGAGATTATCCAGAGGATGATATTACAGGGAGGGCAACTAATAACTGCTGTGTCAGGAGGGGTTTTAGCTATTCGTTTGATATTTCAACCGGCTTGAGGCTGATTGCCAGCATAAGGGCGATAACGCTGGCGACAATCAGTATCAAGAACGCTGGCTGGTAGCTTGCATACACGTCGAATATACGCCCTGCTATTAGGGGGCCAATGGCACCGCCCCCCGTGCCGAAGAAAGTGATAACACCATATAATGAGCCATGGAACCTGGTACCGAATAGCTCAGCGACCAGCGGTGATACCATGGCGGCAAAGCCTCCATGAGAAAACCCATATATCGCGGCAAACACATAGAATTGCCACAGTTCCCTGGTGAAATAGAGCAATGAGAGCGAGCTCAGCAGTATCAGAGAGCAAATAATCATCGCCCGCCTGCTTCCTATCCTGTCACTGGAGCCAGCGATTATTACCCTGCCCAGGATGCTTACCCCACCGATGACTGAGATGATGCTGGCTGCACGAACGGGTGAGTAACCAAGATCCAGGGCATGTGGAACTATATGTACCGTCACGCTATGCATACAATACCAGAAGAGAAAGCATATACCAGCCACTGTCCAGTATTGCCTGGTGCGGACAGCTTTCCTGAGGGTTAGTCCAATAAATGACAACCGGGAGGTATTGCCAGTTGAGTCGTCAATTCCATATGGTTTAAGTCCCTTTTGTTCGGGGTCGCGTCTCAAAAACTGGGTCAGTGGCAAGACACCCACCAGGGCAATAGCTGCCAGGACAAGATATGCGGTTCGCCACCCGTAACTGGTGATAAGATGGCTGGCAATGAGTGGCATTCCCAGTATTCCCAGTCCGGTGCCCGTCTTAACAATGCCAGTCATCAATCCTCTTCTGCCGATGAACCACTTTGCAAGGGTGGTGAGGAGTGGTACATTGGCGACGCTGACGCTGCTGCCGACTATCAATCCATAGACTAAAAATAGTTGCCACGTGGCGCTTGTCTGCGACATCAGCATATAGCCCAGCGCCAGCGTGATGCCACCGACGGCAACCACCACCCGCGGGCCAACGCTGTCGGTAAATCTGCCAGCGGGAATTGAAACCAATCCTGTCAGGATAAAAGCAACCGAATGTGCCGCTGAGATTACCGTGCGACTGCAACCGAAATCCTCCTGTAGTGACTTGAAGAATACACCGTAAGAGGCGCTTAACCCATGGATTATGAAGAAGAGAAGGATGGAGACTACTACTATGACATAGCCGTAGAATATCCCGGGTTTATGGTTTCTTTCCATCAGTAATGGGAACTGAGCTTATCAGTTAACCCAGCACTCCTTATCATGATTGCGGCATAGATACTGGCTGCCTTCAGGATGTCGTCTATAGCAATCCATTCGTTTGTCGTATGGCAGGGGCTGTCATGGCCCGGACCAAACATGACCGCCGGGATGCCAGACTTGACCAGGTATTCGCTGTCCGCTGGGGATATCATCCCCGTGAATCCCGGGTATTTCCCGGAAATGTCCCGGACTCCTTCCATGATGGTTTTTATTACTACGGAGTCTTTGGGGGTCTCGATGGAGCTGCGATATCTTATCATATCAAGCTCTGCTGCTAGCTGTTCATCCTGTTCTTTAAGGTCTGCGATAACCTTCTTTAGTTCCTCAATAATCTTCTGGTAATCCTGCGTGGGCAGGTACCTGATGTCTATCTCCGCCTCGCAGTAGTCGGGGACTATATTGGGCTTCATGCCTCCATTTATGCTGCCCACGTTTACCGTGGGTTTACCCAGAACGGGATGTGGAGTTTGCCCGAAGTCGTAATTCTCCAGCCTGCCAAGTATCTTCGCCATCTTATAAACGGCATTGATGCCGTTTTCAGGCATGCCTCCATGAGCAGCCTTTCCCCTCGTGCTCAGCTTGAGCCACAGCAGGCCCTTGCAGACATTGACTATCTTCAGGTCGGTAGGCTCGCAGACGATGCCCATGTCGGCCCTGATTCCCTGCTCCATGACGTATTTCATGCCTTTAAACCCGCCAATTTCCTCATCTACGGTGGCGGTGAGGATGATGTTACCCTTAAATTCCGGGAACAGGCTGAATACTATCCTGGGTGCTGCCAGCATGGCAGTGACCCCACCCTTCATGTCACAGGCTCCCCGTCCGTATATACGCCCATCACTTATTTCAGCGCCAAACGGTGGCATGTCCCAATCCAGCTCATTTGTCACCGGAACAACGTCGACGTGTCCGTTGAATAAAATACAGGGAGCAGTCTCGGAACCTCTAAATCTCCCTACCACGTTGGTTAAGCCTTTCTCTACCTCAGGAAGCTCTACCGAGAAGCCCATATCTTTCATTTCAGGGGCGATGACCTGCGCTATGCTGGATAGCCCTTCGATGTCACCAGAGAAGCTTGGTATCCTGATGAGCTTTTGTGCCAGGGTGATTATCCTCTCCCTGTTCTTATCTACTTCCCGGTTTATGGCTGTTGCTAAGTTCATTTTATTTCCTGGCTGAATCAGACTAATATGTTCCTTTTCTCAGCGACCTTTGTATCATCCAGGAAGACCGTGGTATTGAGGGTTACCGTATCTGTATGTGTTTTAGCCTTGCCCAGATTTCCCTTGAAGTCTGGCATCTGTGAGCCAAAGCCAAAGACCACGCAACTCCGCACCCGCTCATCTTCAAAGATGTTGCCTGATAAAGAGGCGTTAGGATTTAATCCCAGGCTGAAGTGTGCAACATAGTACATCTTGGGGTCGTCGAATTCCTTTAAATACTTGTACCATTCCGCTGCACCTGTTCCTCCTTTAACGTCGATAATTTTTCCATCTTTCATGGTTATCTCGGCAGGTCTGTCCAGCTTCCCGATTGGCGGGAAGATGCTTCCGTTGACCACCAGTTTGCCGTTGATGGATTCCTCCAGCGGCGCAATGGAGATTTGCGAGCCAGGGAAATAATCTATCTCACCCTTACCAACAACCATTCCGTCGCGATGTATTGCGGGTCGGTCGCCAAGTGACATCTCAATATCGGTGCCTTCTTCTGAACTGACCCTGCATTTCTGGCTTTTCTCAAATAGCTTGCCGATGGCATCTCCCTCTCTTACCATCTCAGGGTAATCTATCTCGGTGACACCACGGATTATATAGTCCTCTATACCACTTGCAGAGCTTACCAGGCATCTCGTTCCCGCTTCCCGCGCCTTAGCGTATGCACTGGTGTGTATCATGTACTGGACCGACAGGTCGATAAGCACGTCAGTGGCCTTCATCGCCTCGGCTATGGCTGCCGGAGGTTCGATGTTTATAGTTGCTCTCTGGGGATAAACCAGTAGCTGAGTTTCGGCCCCGATTCCTATTGAGGCTGTAGCTATCGCATCCATCATATCACGATTGCTTCCCGTGTCTCCCAGGATAAGCACGTTTTCATCTGCCTTCACGTGCGCTAGTTGCTGGGCGATGGCATATCCAAGTCTGGCAAATTTCAATACCGTCATTTTGCTTTCTTTCCCTCCTCTCTGTTGTAGTTGACGACTCTATCTCTTTAAAGGCTTGAGACTGAGACTGCTCATCGTTTCTGCCCGTGGCATGCCATTCGAGTCCCACCCATGTAACTCATAGTATTCATCGAGCAATTTATTGAATGCCTCTTCAGAGACCCTGCGTCCTTTACTGGGGCCACTGGGAATCTCCTCATCGAACATCCTCCGTGGTAGAGTATCATCCTCTTTCCTCAGTCCTTCCCTGATGTTAAAAACCCTCTCCAAGTTCAATATTCTTTCACTTGCCTGATGTAATTTTTCAGTGTTCATGGATATACCTGTGGCGTTTTCAAATAGATTAGCCATGATCTCCGGGTTTACCCGGTGCGAGGACAGTGTATGCAGGAAACATATCCCCAGTGAATCTGTGGCGCAGCACACCTGCTCGTGGTATTTCACCATCCTTGCCTTCCCTTCGTATGACAGCGGGTTAGCTCCATCGGGGCTGCCGCTCACTTTCTGGGCAATCCTGACATGCTCGGGACTGGCTCCAAACTGGCAGAGTATCTCTGAATGCAGGTGGTCTCCCCCTCTGGGATTTACGGCGAAGGCAAGAGCATAGGGTACCGTAATCCTGGGATCAACCGCGGTTATTGGCAGTCCTTTGATGGCAATCACGTATTTCTCTGAGCCTTTATAATTTTTTGATATTGCGGTTATCGACTCAGCGAGTATATTACCAAAACCTTCCCTCTGCGAAATCTTCCTCAGCAGTTCCAGAATGACCTCCTGGTTTCCCCAGGATAGGTCGAGGCCATCGGTATCCTTTCGGGTGATAATCCCCCTCTGGTACAGTTCCATGGCGAAGGCGATAATACTCGAGACAGAGCATAAATCCAGGCCATACAAATTGCTCAGCTCATTTGCCCTGAGCATAAACTCAGTATCGGATGCGCCTACTCTGGCCCCGAAGGCGTTGCAGGCTTCCCATTCAGGGCCTTCCGAATGACTTCCTTTATATGGTCCTTTCTTGACTTCGTAAAAAGTGCCACAACATAACACGCATGAACCGCAACCAGTCTCTGCTGTCTGGTATCTCTCCCTGACGTATTCGCCACCTACTTTATAGGCTTCGTCTATGTAGCCTGTCTGGTAATTCCTTGCTGAATTAGTACCGGCGTTATTTGCCCAGACAAGTCCTCGCTGTGTGCCGAAGTAGAAATATCTGAAAAATCTATCTTTATCGTCCTTGACCAGTTCTCTGGCTCCCAAGGCGGTATTGGCGAATTCCTCCGGATTGCTTACATGTACTACCCCTGTTCCTCTCACTGCGATGGCTTTTAATTTCTTGGAACCCAGCACGGCACCCATTCCTCCCCGCGCTGCGCAGCGGTAGATGCCCGACATTACTGCCGAATACTTGACCATATTCTCCCCTGCCGGGCCAATTGACATAATGCAAAACCCCTCGTCCTCCAGTTCTTCTTTCATTATCCTGTCTGTTTCCCTGACGTCCTTACCCCAGAGATGACCAGCATCTCTGATTTCGACGGTATCGTCCTTTATATAAAGATACACCGGTTTTTCAGATGCCCCAGTGACCAGAATGCAGTCATAGCCAGCGAACCTTAGCTCTGGTGAAAAATGAGAGCCAACGTTGCTCTTGCAGTAGAAATTGGTTTCGGGAGACTTGGAAGTTACCGTTAACCTGGCAGAGGCTGGAGCAAAGGTGCCGCCAAGCACGCCAGTGGAGAATACCACTATGTTTTCAGGGGAGAAAGGTTTCGTTCCTGCTGGCAGCTCATCGTACAGGATTTTTATCCCTATCCCTCTGCCGCCGAGATAGTCCTCTATAAGATTCTGTGGTAGTTGCTGTTTCTCTATCTTATGCTCTGTTAAATTGACTCTGAGAATCGTAGCGTTGAATGACATATCTTTATGCCTCCTCGCTTTTCGTGTTAAATAAGTAGACGAGCTTATGGCGTTCTCCAATTTTGTATTTCTTTATCCATTCGATGGCTTCAGAGGGACAGTACCTGGCGCACATTGGTTCTCCGCCACACAGGTCACATTTTATAATCCTGCCGTCGTTATCATGTATGGCATGGTAAGGGCAGGCATCTATACATAGCATACACCGCGTGCATTTTTCCAGGTCAAAAGAGACGAATCCGGTATTGTTGTCCTTGTTCAGTGCTCCACCAGGGCAAACCTTCACACATTCAGGGTCCTCACAATGAAGGCAAATAGTCAGCTTGCTACTGCCCCAATCTTCATTTCTGGTAACAGTGATTGCTGAATCCTGGTAGCTGAACGCCTTGCTATGTACGAAGGAACATATCAACTCGCATGTTCTACAGCCAGTGCATTTTCTGCTATTGACCAGCAGCAGGTTTGGTATCAGCTTGCGGTCCAGTTCCCTGTCCTTTAAACCGGATGCTACCAGATAGGCATAGCAGCCCCCACAATAAAATTCGGTGCCCTTTTGTCCCTCCAGTTTTTTAGCGTGAGCTTCACACAGGGGTATTCCGCAATATGAACAATCGTCTATGGCGTCATTGGGGCAGCCACTAATCCCACATTTTATTTCATATTTTCCGGTCATATACAGTTCCTCTCATTAATATTATCGGGATAGTCCCTTGCCCTGTTTTGATTCCCATTTCTGGGTGGCGCGTGCATAGTCTGTAATTGCCTGCCTTTGCAGTAGATATTTATTATATTCCTCTGGTAATTCATCTTTCAATGTTTCCGCTCCAGCTCTCACTATCCTGGTAAGCTCTGCCACTCTTTTTCCCAAGGCTCTTGATTGAGGAAGTGCTTCTACGTCGTATTCGGCTATTACGCCGACCTGTCTTATCGCCTGGTTGTTGAATGACCCGATTGCGCCGATAGCATCGCCCATACCAGGAGCCACCACCAGGTTGTTCATTAGCAGCAGGTGACTGACCAGAAATTGCAGAGCATATTCCTGCCCGCCAAATCTACCCATGCCCTGTGTTAGTACCCCGCCAACTTTGGCGAACCATGGTCGGCCAGTGGCTCGATATTTTGAGTTCAGCCCCTGTCCCAGGCGGTCGATGGCGTTCTTCAGTATTCCTGATATGGATAGATGGTATACAGGACTCCCGATTATCAGGCCGTCGGCTGCCAGGTATTTTTCATATACCTCGTGCATGTCATCCTTGAATCGGAAGATACAAAAATCCCTCTTTTCATTGCACTTGAAACAACTGAGGCATGGATTGATTTTCTTGCCGGCCAGCAGGAGTAACTGTGTTTCCACGTTGCCTGCCTCCTTTGCTCCTTCCAGGGCCTCCCTGACCATCACCTCGGTGTTGCTGTGATGCCTTGGGCTGCCTACTATACCGACGATGTTGACCTTTGCCATTGAATTCCCTCCATTATCTCATGTGGTTGACCACGTTAGTGCCGGAAGTGCTCAACATACACTACTATGTTATGAGAATCAAGACCCTGCTTTCCCGTATGTATCGATGCGCTATTTACTCAGCTTGAACTCCTTTTTACTTTACGAATCAGTAGTACTGTAGGAATCGAGACCGCATATAGGAGCAGAAAGATAACAAAAGCGTTGTGGTAGCTACCAGTGATGTCGAAGATGTATCCTGCTACGAAAGGACCGGAAGCAACTCCAATGCACTGGAAAAAGCTCAACAACCCAAAAATTGTGCCGTAAGAACGCAGTCCAAAGCTGGTGCTGGCGAGCATTGACATGGTTGGGAGCCAGCTGCCAAGAGAGAAACCGAAGAGCAAGATATAGGACCATAACATGGTCTGTGAAGTTGAAGTGCTCATATTTAACAGCATCAGGATTCCTATAGCCTGTAGCCCAAGTCCAAAGGCAGAAACATACCTGGCTGGCAGCTTATCACAAAGCCAGCCAAAGGCGAATTTACCGAAGGCACTGGCGATTCCCAGGACACTGAGGGCCCCCACTGCCGTTGCGGTAGAGAAGCCAATATCTTCGAAATGAGGCACCTGGCTTTGTACCACGCCAACACTGCTGAATCCTCCTGTCAGGTAGGAGATAGCAATCAACCAGAATGCAATCGTAGCAAAAGCTGCCTTCAAGGATAACCCCTGCGAGGATACAGAGCCGCTTCCGTTTGCTTTATCTGTTATTGCTGGCTTAATCCCATCAGGGAATAGCCCGATATCTGATGGCCTGGTTTTTACTATCAGTAGCGTCGCGGGAATCAGAGAAGCACAGGCGATTACGGCCAGGATTAGATAGGTTGTCCTCCAGCCAAAACTGGGTATTAGATAGCCTCCAACGAGAGGTGCAAATACGAAACCGGCTGCACCTATCCCCATTGACATTACGCCGATAGCCATGCCTCTTTTTTTATTAAACCAGTTTGAAACCATGGTGCTGGCGGATACCTGGGCTGAAGCTGCTGTACCAATACCGACAATGGCATATCCCAGGTAGAATTGCCAGAGAGAGGTTGTTGCGCTCAACAGAATAAAGCCTAAACCCATTATAGGAACCCCGGTGCAGATAACCCTTTTTGGTCCATAGCGGTCAACGATTCGTCCTGCGAAAGGCGAGGTTGCTCCCGTAACCAGGAGGAGGATAGAAAAGGCTATCATTATCCCGGCTCGATTCCATCCCATATCAGCCTGAAGGGGCCTGATGAACAGACTGAAAATGAAATAACCACATCCTGTGGGGATGAACAGGCACAAAAAAGCAACCAGCAGTATCCAGTATCCGTAAAATATTTTTAGCTTCTTTATCGGATTCATTTCATTCTCTTCACTACTATTTGAAGCACTCTACCGTATAACGTACCCTTCTATTGGTTATACCCTGAGAAAATGGCAGTCTACACGCAGCATCTATATTAAGGGAAAGGCTGATAACCACCTAATCCTGTTCTGTCAATCGACTGGCGCTATGCTGGAGTTTGCGGTATTGGCAGATTATAGCTTGCTTCGAGGAAATAGGGAAGCTTTTTAAATATCCCCTGCAATTTGACGATGAGCGACTATCCATCTAAATGCAAACATCGGAGACATGCTTATTGTATAATGTGGTTGAACATTTAATATAGAGGGGTATACATAATGGAATTAGCTAAAATTATTCCCTTTCTTGGGGCAATCATTGCGGCAATTGCCGCATACTTCACATATCGGGATTATGGCACTACTGAAGCTATTACAGTGGGATTTGCCTTATTTGCGTTCTCCATAGCGTTTTATTATTGGATAACGAAAAAGGATGTTTCCTGAATACAGTCAGGAAATCACTCTCCCTGAGTTAAAAAATAGAGATAAGTAGCCAGTCTCTTTCTTAGAGAGGAGTTGAGCCTGTCCTTCCTGTGGTTACCGGGTGTGGGGGCGCACGTTTAAATCGTTGGTGATACAATATGTGGCTATGGAAACCGATATTGGACGGCAGTCTGAAGGAATAGAGGTATCCCAGGGTTTGTTCCCTGTTCGCCATCGTCGTTCTATAATCCTTTTCCTCATTGCCACTTTCTTTTACTGGCTTGGACTCTATCTTTTTGTGCCAATTTTTCCTGTCTATGCCCAATCTATGGGAGCCAGCCTTTCCATGGTTGGTGTAGTAGTAGCATCCTATGCCTTTCCTCAGTTGTTATTACGAATTCCTATGGGTATCTACTATGACTCTATGAAGAGGCGAAAGCCAATGATAGCTATGGCAATGGTAGCAGTATCAGTAGGCGCGCTAGGTCTTGGCCTGGCACCAAATGTTACTTTCCTTTGGATAGCTCGTATTATTACAGGTATAGGAGGGGCGACCTGGGTAGCCTTTACTGTATACATGGTCTCCTACTATTCGCGTCAGAGTGGAGCGCGGGCTATCGGGCTTATTAATTCTGTCAACTGTATAGCTCTGGTAATAGCAACTTTCAGTGGCGGAATCATAGCAGAATACTGGAGCCCGCGGCATACTTTCTTCATAGCGGCTCTACTGGGTATAGTTGGGCTTGTTGTTTTGCTTTTTAGTCGTGAACCCGCTGCGCAGTCGGCTTCAAACATCTCTTTTGCCAGTTTCAGGAAGGTAGTTTCTTCCCGTTTGTTGCTGGTAGTGTCGTTTATGGCAGTACTGCTACAGTTTGCCATGTTTGCCGGTATATTTGGCTTTATTCCCATATATGCAGCACGTATCGGCGCTTCAAGTGCTGACCTGGGAATTATCACCACCGCAGCCCTGGCGGCTGCCGCAGTGGCCGCGATCCTGTCGATTCCTGTAGCAGAACGCATCGGCTATACTGCTACTATTGTCATTGGCTCCATACTTATTGCTTTTGCGCTGGTTGTGGTTCCTACTATCCATAGCATATCTGTACTGGTTGTGATTCAAGTTCTAAATGGTTTTGGAAGAGGGATACTACAGACTGTCTTAATGGCCCTTAGCATCAAGTCAATTGCTCCGCAGCAGAGAGCGACAGCAATGGGATTCTACCAGGCTGTTTATGCAGTTGGTATGATAGCAGGCCCAATGGTCTCTGGCGTCCTGGCTGATAACATGGGGCTTTCTTCCGTATTCTATCTATCTGCGTCTCTACTGCTGGTGATTGCAGGAATGGCTTTTCTTCCCGTTCTACGAAAAACCTGATGAGAATACTGTCTCCTTCCCTGTCGCGTGCACAAATTGTTGAGCTATACTTTTCCCCTGTGGATACAGGTGTTGTTAGCTGTGGGGAACAATGATAATTATTGCATTAAATGCCAGTATGTACGTATACTATTATCGTCGGTTGCTCTTAACTGGCGGATAAAAAATAAACGGAGGAGAACAAAATGAGAAGAAACATACTAAGGGAACTTTTAGATGCTGGGAAACCAACTTTGGGTACACGGCAGATGATTACATCACCGATGGTAACAGAAATTATTGGTCATTCGGGGATGTTCGACTATATTGAACTCAGCGGAGAATACACTGATTGGAGCCTGGAAAGTCTTCCAAATTTCGCTCGTGCAGTTGAGCTTTTTCCCAATCTGACATCGATGATGAAAGTGGAACAGGACCCGAGGTTATTTATTACCAATAGGTCTCTCGATGCGGGTATTCAGAATATGTTATTTACCGACTGTCGTTCGGCAGAGGAAGTAAAGCAATGTATCCGCATGGTCTTGCCTGAGACTCCTGAAGATGGTGGCGTACATGGAGCTGCCAGTCGTCGCAGTGTTGGCTACATATTGGAGGGTGGTAGTGCTGCCTGGGTGCAGGCTCAGAGAGATGTTGTTTGTGCTTTCATGATTGAAAAGGGCAGCGCTGTGGAGCAGATTGATGAGATACTGGATGTAAAAGGGGTAGATATGGTTCAATTTGGCCCGACTGACTATTCTGTGAGTATTGGTAAGCCTGGAACAGCGAGAAGCCCCGAGGTTCAAAAGGTACAACGTGATGTGATAGCGAAGGCACTAAAGAAAGGGGTTCATCCCAGGGTTGAGCTGGTTGCCCTTGATAATGCCCAGGAGTTTATTGACATGGGAGTTCGTCACTTCAATATAGGGTTTGATTTAAGAATGATTCATGAATGGTGTAAGGACAGAGGGGAAAAGATGCGCAAGTTGCTGAATGCTTAATACCCCCTATTAGTAATAATTGAATGGTATGAGCAACGGCTATCCGATAATGGGTAGCCGTTACTGTTATTAATCATCTTTGGCAGGGGCTACGATTTAGGGGCAGTGTCAACAGCATGTCTGGCGGCGAGAAGGTTGCCATCGGCCACCGTGACAGGGAAAGTGCAGCCAGCAGCGACAATCAGTCTACGGCCATCCATTTGTTTGATAGCATCGTGTATCTGTGCTTCAACTTCAGCTCCTGTACCACACTGCAATACACCGAACTGGTCTATCCCGCCTGCCAACGCCCCAGAAAACATTTTGCTGCCCTCTGCAAGGCTGGGTCCTGCTGTCCTGTCATGCCAGTTCATCACCTGTACAGGGTAATCAGCCAGTTGGGCGAACATAGGATACTTTCCGTGGAGGTGCATCATGTTGAACCATCCTTTCTCCGCGGCCTTCAGCACCTCCAGGTCATATGGTCGGCCGAAATGATGGTATTCTTCCTCGCTAGTTATCTCGTAGCTGGCGGCGCCAGTTGACAGGAAGATGCCGTCGGCACCTTCCTCAATGACCGCACGTGCAAAGCTCTGGCAGGTTTCTGTCAGTGCAGCGAGCACCCTCTCCATGCGTTTGGGATTGCGACGTAGCTCCACAAAGCATGCTTCATCGCCAGAAAGAAGGGTCGCCAATTTAAGTGGGTTAAACATGGTATGGATGACCGGAGTATCAGGGTCCTTCTTTGCAATTACCATGCGTAAACATTCCAGTTGCTTTCCATAGGTTCCTTTGTGTATGTCCAGCGGTTTAATCTGGTCCCAGTCTGAGGGCTTCTTGACTGGTGCTTCCAGAAAGTCACGTTCCCCGATTAATTTGCCGCGAAATTCATGTTTCAGTCCATAATCATCGATGCAATAGGTGGATGAGGGGGGTATTTTGATGAAATCAAAGTCATAACGGGTATAGAAGTCGAGGGCTACCCTCGCCAGCGACTCCGCTTCCTGGTCATCAATTGGCCAGTGACGCCAGAATGCCACTGGCATGCGGTCAACCTTTTCTCCGGCTATTACAGCTTTTATCCTTTGTCTTTTTGTCATTTCCGCCATTTCAAATATCCTCCTTTAGCTATGTATTATGGATAAGATATACCGATAATGATACACAATCTACTATATTTTTTCTCTTAATGCTCGGACAGGTATTTTAACAGGGCATTGATGCCGATTTCTGTACCTGCCTGGAGACAGGATTCATCGAAGTTAAAACGCGGGTTGTGGTGAGGATAGTCAAGCCCCTTTGCTTTATTGGCTCCTCCCAGGAAGAAGAAGCAACCTGGCACCTGTTGAAGATAGAATGACATATCCTCTCCTACCATGGTTTGTTCTGCGATGACAACGTTCTTTTCCCCGACTACTTCTCTGGCTACCCCCGTGACCAGTGTGGTCATCGCTTCGTCGTTTACCACCACCGGGTGGCGGCGCATATAGTTAAACTCATAGTCAGCCCTTAGTCCGTCACATATACCTTTGATTATCTCCTCCATCCTCTTTGGTATGAACTTGCGGATTTCCGGATCAAGGGTCCTGACCGTGCCTGACATTTCCACTTTATCCGAAATGATGTTAAAAGCGTCCCCGCCATTGATGGTGCCTATGGTAAGGACCGCAGGAGTGAGTGGGGAAATCTCACGGCTTACGATGGACTGGAGGGCAGTTACTATGTGACTGCTGACCAGTATAGTGTCGATGCCATCCTGTGGCACTGCACCGTGTGCGCCCGTTCCTTTTATTGTTATGGTGAACATGTCGGTGCTTCCCATCAATGGACCGGGCCTAAGAGCCACCTTTCCTATGGGAAGGTAGTTCCAGATGTGCAAACCGATTGCTGCGTCTACGGTTGGGTTCTCTAGAACACCTTCGGAGACCATAAGCTCAGCACCACCTGCTCCCTCCTCCGCTGGCTGGAAAACGAATTTAATAATTCCCTTTAGTTCATCTCTATGCTGTGCCAGTATTTTGGCTATGTGTAGCGCGATGCTAACATGTCCGTCGTGTCCACAAGCGTGCATTTTCCCATCATTCTGAGAGACATAATCCACTTCGTTTTGCTCTTTGATTGGCAAGGCGTCTATGTCACTGCGATACATGATTGTCTTGCCTGCCTGTTTGCCCCGCAACAGTCCGACAACGCCTGTTTTTCCGACACCTGTTTGCACTTCCAGCCCAAAACCGCGCAACTTTTCGGCGATGTAGTCGGAAG
Source organism: uncultured Dehalococcoidales bacterium (assembly GCA_964654015.1). Lineage (GTDB taxonomy): Bacteria > Chloroflexota > Dehalococcoidia > GIF9 > AB-539-J10 > JAUUZT01. Next base: position 15,688 of record CAZZHQ010000028.1, read on the forward strand.
TCTCTTCAACCTCAAATCTTATCCCGGGGATGCGGTGCAATTCTCGCCGGACTCTAATGAGTTCCTGTTCCTCCTGTTGTACTTCTCTCTTAACATCGATAGCCATACAGGTTTTATCTCCTTTCGTTTTTTGTTTCAGCCTGCTGTACAGGCATCCGTTAAAATCAATTGTAGCACCAAATATCAGGCGATGGAGAAGTAGTTCTCCTGCTGAGCCGTGTCGGGGGTGATGATTTAGGGCGGGCATATCTGGAAGAGGGCTCCAGTAGGGAGATTCTAATCGTGTTTACCGTCGTACTGAAATTGTCCAGATTGAAGCGAACGATGTAAGGGCGACTCCTGAAAAAAGCAGCCATATATGGTGATAATTTCCCCATATATCATAGACAATACCGGTAGCAAGAGGACCAATAATGTTTCCGATACAGCTTAGGCCTATTACCATTCCAAAGATCGTTCCATAGTGTTCTTTCCCAAAGAACTCGCGAGTTAGAGACGGCCTTAATACACAACAGCCACCATGGCCGAGGCCAAAAAGAAGCAAGAAAGGAATAGTTAACCAGGCGGCTACCGCTGTAAAATCAAAGCAGATCAGGCCGATACTGACCAATAAAAAGGAAATAGCAGTGAGTTTTCGTCTATCATGACTGTCTCCTGCCCAACCAAAACTAAAGCGTCCACCGACGCTTACCAGGGGGATTCCAGTAGCAACAAGGCTTGATCGGGACTTCGCAAATCCGATATTGCTGAGATATGGCATCACGTGTGTTGAGACACTACTCATGACGATATGGTGGAGAAGAAAGGCTACTGACAGATGCCAGAATGTACGATTACGTATTGCCTGCTTCCCAGTGATCGCGATTTCATCCTGGCTGGATGAAATGCCTGCTTGAGGCTCGATAACCATATTTGAGGAAAGGCCTTTTCTTGTTTCTCCATCTGGCAAATAGCCATAGTCTTCAGGTTTGCTGCGGAAGAGAAAAGAGAGCGGGAGGATTAGTAACAGTACGCCTATTGCCATGATAAATTCAGCTTGTCTCCAGCCATAACTATCGACGAGCCAAACGATTATTGGTACCATCAATCCTCCGAAGCCAAATCCAGCGCTTACGATACTACTAGCTATGCCTGATTTCTTTCTAAACCAGTTCATCACTGCGGTCATCAGCACAGTGATTGTACAGGCGCTCATTCCTATTGCAATAAAGGCAAACGCACCATAGTAGGTAAGTAGCGATGTGGTTTGGCTAAGCAGGAAGGTTCCTGCAGCGAGGAGCAGTGACCCAACAAATATGAGACGTCTTGGGCCATGCCTGTCAACCATTATGCCAATCACAGGTGCCATCAAGCCCGCTTCCATACCGCGGAGAGACGAAGCAAAAGATACCTGTGCATAACTCCAGCCAAATTCACTTGCTATTGGCTCAAAAATAGCAGTAAAACCATAACCGATGGTCCCGGCTAAGTACAGGGCAATCAGGAAGGATGCTCCGACTATCCACCATCCATAGAAAATCCTTGGAGTTCGTATATGCTGGTTCATGCTTTGATTACTAACGTGTATTAATATGGTTTATTAAATATAAATGCGTGCCGGGAAGTTAAGTTTCTGTTTGAGTTTTTACTTATAGGTATCAGACAGCGAATGGCCATACTTACTTTCTCGGGTGATGTATAAAAGTTTTTCACCACTGCTTCGGTTATATCTTTCACCAGCCCCCGTTTTTGCTCCGCGGTTCTACCTTCGATTGCGAGCACGGTTACGATAGGCATTTGTCATCCTCCTTATGTTTTTATGTGGATGCGCCGCCGTATGGGCCATGCCTGATTATGATGTTACCTCGAACGGTTCACATGATATCACAGGCAGTCCGATATATCTGCGTCTTAAGTCTTACCTTCAGCAGAATTCGCGGGCATACTGAGAATAGAAATAATGGAAATTAGCATAAACCCTGAGAAAATATACCAGATACCTCCGTAGCTGCCCCACGTATCGTAGGCCCAACCCGCTATGAGTGGCCCTGTGGCCCCAATCAGGGCGTTTAAACCATAAATAATACCAAAGACAGAGCCAAAACCCTCTCTACCGAATATATCTCTAGTTAGAGTTGGCCGCATGGCATTACAACCGCCGTTTCCTATGCCGTAGAGAATTAGAAATGGGATGAGAGTCCATAGTCCTGTAGAAGGAGCCAGTGAAAATGCGATGACGCCTGTACAGGCCATGGTGTAGGTAAACAGAGCTACTTTTTTCCTGTCAATTTTATCTCCCAACCTGCCGAAACCAAGACTCCCGATGATGCCCAGCAGTGGAACGATAGTAGCTATAAGGCCAGCGCTGGTGCGAGTCATGCCGATGCTGCTGAGGTACGGCATTATGTGGGCCTCAATAGATATAAGCGTCATGTGGAAGGCTGTGAAGGTAATTACCAGGTGCCAGAATGGCCTATTGGTCAGGAGCTGTTTGAGCGATAATTTATTACTGCTTATCGCTACTGGTTTAAAGCCAGCGCCGGGTTTTTCTGGTTTTGCTATCTCTCCATCCGGGAGATACCCATACTGTTCCGGCTTATGTCTGAAAAGAAGCGATAGAGGTAAACAGAGAGCCAGTGTTGCCAGAGCAAGGATGGTCAGGCTATCGCGCCAGCCGAAATTGCTAATAAGCCTTATTACTAGCTGGATTAGCAATCCTCCAGTGCCAAAACCACAGGTTACAATACCACTGGCTATACCAACTTTTGAATGGAACCAGTGCGACACCGCGGCCATTAATACTGTCATTGTGCAGCAACCGAGGCCGGCTGCCAGCAGCAGGAAAGACACATAGAACATAGCCAGCGTGTGAGTTCCACTAAGGAGTAATAAACCGCTCGCGGTAATGATGGCCCCGAAGAAGACTAGTCTCTTTGGGCCCCAGCGATCAACCAGTATTCCTACGAAGGGGGCGAATAACCCCAAAAATATGGCGCGTATGGAGAAACCCAGAGATACTTCGGTGTAACTCCAGCCAAACTCGTTTGCTATCGGTTGGAAAAAGGCAGTAAACCCCATGAACATGCTACCGATCATGAAGCAACCGATTATGCTAGCCGCCCCAACGATCCACCACCCATAAAATATTTTGGAAGGTTTCCAGTTCAACTAGATCTCCTTCATCGTTTCTCTCTTTCCTATCTCATTTATTTCTACGAGAGCGGAAGAGTTGTTGTTTTTTTAAGTTTAGTTTACTGATTTTGGGGTGTATGCAGGGGTAGTAAGTACCGCAATGACGGAGATGAAAGCTAATCCAGCGTAGATAAACCAGATGGCCTCGTAGCTGCCCCAGCTATCATAAGTCCAACCTGCTAGAAGAGGTCCGACTGAGCTGATCAGCGAGTTGACACCCACCATCAAACCGAAGACTTTGCCAAAGCTCTCCCTGCCAAATACCTCACTGGTAAGAGAAGGCCTCATAGCATTGCCGCCGCCATATCCAATGCTATAGAAAAGCAGAAATGGCGCGAGGGCCCACAGACTTATGGTGGAGGCTAAAGCAAGACAGATTAAGCCTATACCCGTCATGGCATAAGTGATCGCTGCGACCTTTTTCCGTTCCAACTTATCTCCCAATCTGCCAAAAGTGAAACTACCAATGATGCTTATCAATGGCATTGCAGTAGCAATGATACTGGCATTGGCACGTGTCATATTAATGCTGCTCAGGTAAGGCATTATGTGTGCTACTAAAGATATCAGTGACACATGGAAGGCGGTGAAAGCGATTGCAAGGTGCCAGAATGCCTTGCTGGTTAATAAATTTTTTATATCAGGTTTTTCACTAGTGCTGACCGCTGTTTCCAGCGAGATTTCAACTTCTCTTTGCTTGAAGGCTTCATTGTCAGGCATGTACCCATATCGTTCTGGTTTATGTCGGAAAACGAATGAAAGAGGTAATAACAGTGCCATCATTGCTACTGCAAGTATGACCAGACAACTACGCCAGCCATAGCTATCGATAAGCCTTACTATTACGGGGATCAGCAGACCTCCAAAGCCGAAGCCGCAGGTTACAATGCCACTGGCCAGGCCAATTTTGGCATGGAACCAATTTGCTATCGCGGTCATAAGTACCGTCAAGGTGCAACTGCTCAGGCCGACTGCCATCAATAGGAAAGCCGCGTAGAACATCGCCAGCGAACTGACTTTGCTTAGCAACAATACGCCACTAGCGGCAACTATAGCTCCGAAGAATATCAGTCTCTTGGGGCCCCAGCGGTCAACTAATACTCCAATGAGTGGGGCAAATAGACCCAGAGCCATCCCTCGCAGTGAGAATCCCAGGGAAACCTCCGCGTAGCTCCAGCCAAACTCATCCGCTATCGGCTCGAAAAACGCAGTGAAGCTCTGGAACATGCTTCCAGCTACAAAGAACCCGATGATAAAGGCTGCTCCAACGATCCACCACCCGTAAAATGTTTTGGAAAGTTTCCAGTTCAACGATATCTCCTTCAGTGTTCTTATCTTTCCTATCTAACTTATTTATGTGAGAGGGGAAGAGCTTTTCTTTAAGTAAAGTATACTGGTTTTGGGGTTCTTGCAGGAATAGTTAGCACGGATATCAGAGATATGAATACCAGCCCAGCGAATAGGAACCAGATGTTCTGGTAGCTGCCCCAGTTATCATAGGCCCAGCCCGCTATAATTGGTCCAACCGAACCTACTAGTGAGTTTGTACCCACCATCAATCCGAAGACTTTACCGAAGTTCCCTCTACCAAAGACTTCGCTGGTTAGCGAAGGCCTCAGGGCATTCGAGCCGCCATGTCCTATTCCATAGAAGAGCAAAAAAGGTACAAGCGTCCATAGACCTATAAAGGAGGCCGAGGCCAGGCAGAGTAGTCCTATACATGCCATGGCATAGGTGCTCGCCGCAACTTTTTTCCGCTCGACTTTATCTCCAAGCCTGCCGAAGCTGAAACTGCCAATGATGCTCAGCAGAGGGATAATAGTGGCTATGATACTGGCATTGGCACGTGTCATATTGAGACTGCTCAGATAAGGCATTATATGTGCCACTACAGATATCATTACCATATGGAAGATTGTGAAGGAGGCGGACAGGTGCCAGAATGAGCTACTGGTCAGTAGCTTTTTCGTACTTTGCCCCGTGTTATCTATGTAAGAAGGGGCAAGAGTAGCATCAGGGTTTTCTACCTTTCTTGTCGCGCCATCGGGCAGGTAACCATACTGCTCGGGCTTATGTCGGAAAAAGAACGAAAGTGGGAGTAATATTACAAGCATACCCAGAGCAAGAAAAACCAGGCTATTTCTCCAGCCGTAGTTGTCAATAAGGCTTACTATTACGGGGATAAGCAGCCCTCCAAAGCCCGCGCCACATGTTACAATCCCAATGGCCAGACCAACTTTTGATTGGAACCAGTTTGCTATTGCGGTCATCAGCACTGTCAGCGTGCAGCAACCGAGGCCGATAGCCATTAACAGGTAAGCAGTATAGAACATCTCCAGCGAGTTAATCTTGCTGAGTAAAAATATACTGCTCGCAGTAATGATAGCCCCAATAAATATCAGCCTTCTGGGACCGAAGCGGTCAACGAGAATTCCCACGATAGGGGCCAATAAACCCATGACCATGCTTCGCAGAGAAAATCCCAGGGAAACCTCCGCATAGCTCCAGCCGAACTCGTTCGCTATCGGCTCGAAAAATGCCGTGAAGCTCTGGAACATGCTTCCCGCTATAAATAGTGTGATGATGAAAGCCGCTACGACGATCCACCAGCCGTAGAATACCTTGGAAGGCTTCAAGTTCAAAGATAACTCCTTGCTCGTTATATACAGTAGTATTTCATCTTCCTCATTAAGGGAAGAGTTAACAATATGAAAGTTCTGAGGGGATAGCTAATAGTAGCATTACTACTATGACAAGTATAGCTTGTGTGCTGGCTGACCACCTGTTTTCGAGGAAAGCCATTTCATTCTTTTCTCTTGATACCGTTCATCCTGCATTCGCTGATGTTGTATTGTGATGTTCAAAGCAGGGGATGACTGCATTGACAGTTTCACCAAAACCATTATAGTGAAGTTGGTATGGGTACAATAACTGGACAAAACTGAGATGGAAATGTAAAGCATAAGATAAATTTTGATAACGTCTGGTCAGTGTGCAGTCAATATATAGTAGATTACAGGCTATGACATATAGTAAAACACAGCATTTAGTTAATGAACATTGAGTACATACAGGATCTTCGTTACCCGTCTGTGGTACTATATTTAGCATAAGCGATAGCATCGGAATGAACGGAGGTGCGAAATAAGTTTCCTTGGCTACCAGCGACCGGATGGACTGGTTGGTGTTCGAAACTACGTTGGTCTTATTTCTACCGTTAGCTGTGCCAACGATGTAGCTTACTGGATTGCCCAGCAAATCAAAGGAACCGCTCCGTTTCTACACCAGGCAGGCTGTGGACAGTTGCAGCCCGATCTTGAAATAGTCACTAGAACGCTTACCTCTATTGGCCGGAATCCAAACCTTGCGGGCGTAATAATTGTCAGTCTTGGCTGTGAAGGAACTAATGTGGACCAGATAGAACAGGACCTGGCTGAAACTGGTAAGCCCGTGAGACGATTGGTTATCCAGAAGGCTGGAGTAACTGCTGCCATCAGTGAAGGAATGCTTCTGGCACAATCGCTGGTCGGTGATGCCTCGGCAATAAAAAGACAGGAATTTGATGATTCTCACCTTTTTATCGGTGTCAAATGTGGTGGCTCAGATACCACCTCTGGCCTCGCTTCCAATCCTGCAGTAGGTGCTACCTGTGATCTGGTAATTGATAATGGTGGCACCTGTATCTTTAGTGAAACAACTGAATTCCTTGGTGCTGAACACATTCTGGCCAGGCGAGCGGTAAATAAACAGATTGCTAATAAACTTCTGGATATCGTTGATCGCATGGAAAAACGGGCAATAGCCAGGGGTGGAGATATGCGTGGTGGGAATCCAAGTGCCGGTAACATAGCAGGTGGACTGACAACGATTGAAGAGAAGTCACTGGGTGCTATTTCTAAAGGTGGTACGAAGCCGATTCAGGGCATTTACGAATATGGAGACAAAGTACAGGGCAAGGGATTGTATATCGTGGATGGTCTAGGACGAGAACCGGAATGTCTTACCGCTCTGGCTGCGGCGGGTGCGCAGATGATTCTTTTCTCGACTGGACTGGGTGTCCCGCAGGGTTTTCCTTTTATGCCTGTTATAAAAATAACAGGTAATCCTGTTACCTTCCATCGCCTGTCAGATCAGATTGATGTACTTGTCGAAATTACGGAGGGACAGGATTCCCTGTTACAGAAAATGGGGGAAAACATATATCAGGTAGTACTGGCGGTAGCTTCTGGTAGGCAGACCAAGGCAGAAATCCTAAACTATGGCAACTTTCCAGGACTTTGTACCATAGGTCCTGTAATCTAATGTGCTCTAACCTTTTATTATTTAGTACCTTGTCTATCACTCTCGAAGAGACCAACTCGATATAAAAGATTATTAACCTCGCACATGTGATAACAGGTGATTGCTATCACCAGCCATATATGTCAAAGGAAGAGCTTCCTCATGAGATGAAAGGCATGACGTTCTTCTGCTAGATATAAAAGGATGGGGTGACAGGCGTTATAGGGTTCCAGTTAGACACCTCCTTTGGAGTTGCCTATTCTTTATCATTCTTCTCGGAAAGAGGACATTTCTAAAGAGCCTTGACATCAGCCAGCACAATAGCTTGTTCTTTCAGAGGATTCAGGATAATATTCCTCGTCTGTCACTCATGCCGATGCGGTCATGTATAAGCTGAGAATATCCCTTTTTAACGGGTCATTGACTTCTGGGAAGAGGTTGTTTACTATCATGTCGGACACTCTAAATAAAGGAGGAGATATGGCGAAGTATAAAGTGCTGGTTCTGAATTATGCCAAGGTGGATATGGAGATGGAGCGGAAGATGCTGGAGGAAGTAGATGCTGAGATTGTTATGGCGAACGTCACTGATGAAGAAAGCGCCCTACCGCTAGCTGCTGACGCTGATGCGCTGGTGACCTCCTCTGTCCCGATTACTGACAGGATTCTGGACGTGGCTAAAAAATGTAAAGTTGCTGTTCGTACGGGAATAGGATTTGAGGCTCTTGACCTGCTTGCATTGACACGTCATGGGGTATATGCGGCGCACGTGCGCGGGTTTTGTGAGCAGGAAGTGGCCGACCATGCCATGGCGCTGGCACTTGCGTTGATGCGAAAACTTAACGTCAGCCAGAAAATAAAGAATGGACAATGGAAGGAAAAGACATGGACGTGGGTCGAAAATCATCCTGTCTTTCGCCTTTCGGGGCAGACTTTTGGATTGG
>CAZZHQ010000029.1:0-23967 GCA_964654015.1 uncultured Dehalococcoidales bacterium
AAGTTGAACCCCAGTCCAAACTGTCCCTCACCAGGTCAAACCTGCCTGCCAGCACCCAGGTCTTTTTGCTTAACTATTGAGCTTCCCTGTCATAGGGGGGGGGCTAGGACCTAATTACCTTTACTGTCAGTATAATCATAGTAATTAGTATTGCCAGCATGGTTAGGAGCAGGGCACCAGCCATGTATTTCACCCAGTTGGGTATAACAGACTCGGGATGGTGCCAGTGACGATGAAGACTCTGATGATGAGGATGCTGTTAGTTCTGGCGATGGCTCGGTGGTGAAGGCACTGATGGCGCTCCAGGCACTGTAACTACCCGAGCCGCTGGCTCTGATCTTCCAGTAGATTATCGGGGCCACCCATTGCTGTTCTAATCGGACTGTACTTCTCCAGCTTTGCCTGCAGCTCCTGTATCGAGAGATGGATGTAATGGTGGGTAATATTGCCCCACCCGCTACTGCGGTGCCTGAGCAGACGCTCCACCGAGTAGGTGTCGCAGCCGGCAACGGTAGCTAGAGTCGCGAAACTGTGCCGCAGAGTGTGCGGCGACTGCTTGATGCCACTAATACCGGCCCGTTTAAAAATGTCTTTTATCACGATTTCAGCCATGTCCCGACCCAGACGCCGTCCCCGGTAGCTGATAAAGACAGGGTCGGTAATAGGACGATTACCGGCGAGTGCCAGTAATGCCTCTCTTACCTCAGGCAGGAGCGGCATAAATTCCTCCCGCTCCTTACCCTTAATCCTTAACCGGTCCTCACCGATATCACCGATATCCACGCGAACAGCCTCTGATAATCTTGAACCCTGTCCTAGGTACAGGTATACCAGTCCCCGCTCCCTCTCGTTTTTTATAGCTTCGAGGAAGTCTCTTGCCTGATTAATGGTTAAGGAGTCGGGCTCCTTCGACCTGACAAGGGGTTTCGGTATCCCTTCCATCATATTGGGCATACCAAAACGGCGATAAGCAAACTTATAGAGCCCGGAGAGTGTATTATAGACCAGTTTCCGGGTGCTAGGGGCCCATTTGCCAGCCAGGTATTGCTCTATGTCCTCAGGTCTGTCTGGCAGAAAAGGATGCTTCCGGGCAAACTGATACAGGACCTGTCTATAACTATGGAGGCTCTCAGGCCGCAGGCCTTCAGCCCTCTTGGAATCCAGAAACCGGTCACTGATTTCCTTGGTAACTAATGGTTTAGGTTCGGCGGAACTATCCTCGGAACTCTGCTCTGACTGGGGATCGAGCTTTTGCTCGATTTGTCCTAACATCGTCTCAAGCAGAGTTGGCATACCGGTAAACTCTAATAGTGTCGCCCTGGTTGATGATGCTTCAGCCGGATCAGGTATACGTTCCACAACCTCATTTATTCTATCCCACTTTTTTATCTCGTACATTTCTACTCCCTCCGTGGGACTGTTGCTGCATGCCTTTAGCTATGAGATAACCTATAGCCAGAACTAACAGGAACTTTCCCCAGTCCGCTTTTTCATTAGTATCAGACTCATAAAGGGCCTTAGCCTGCGACAACTTATTATATTCGGATTCCGGCAAACCTATACTCTTATATTTCTCTGGCATTTCAACAACCCATTTATAAAGTATAAACCGATATTTTATAATCTGTCAAGTACCCGATTAAATCCTATAGTACACATATTTGCCAGGTGGCAATATATGTGTACTATCTATTGACAAATGTCTACTATTGGCTTATAATGCTCCAACTTCATATTTAACGTATGAAACCCGGTTTTATATGCCTTATGGCAAAAATATTGTGGAATAGTTTGGCGAGAGAGCGTTGACAGTTGGCGACTAACACACCATAATGTACGCATATTACATCAGAAAAAAGCTAACCAGTACAAATGGACGGATGAGTTCTTGTAACCGAGGGGGTATAAAGCATATAAAGAAAGGATCTATTAGGCACTATTCTACCTCTTTCAACTCTTTCCCCACCATTCTGCTAGACTCAGGAGGTTAAACACAGAAGGCAGTGTGATATGGCAAAATCAGTAACAGTTAAACAGGATCAATTACCCGTGAAGAGAACTCTTCTTAATAAGCTAACCTCGCTTAAAGATAGGGTAATAGCCGATGATGTAGCTAGGGATAGTGCAATAATGACTGCCTTTACCCTGCTGGCAGGGCTTTTTAATTACCTCTACCAGCTCTCAATGGGAATAATGCTAACTCCAGTGGAGTATGGAGCTTTGCTCAGTTTTTTCTCGCTATTCACCATAATCTCATTATTTTCGCAGGCTGTCCAAACAGCTACTACCAAGTTCACCTCCAAGCTCAAGGCTCAGCACCAGACAGGAGGAATAAGATATCTGTGGGGATTCTCCCTAAAGCGTATGCTCTGGGCTAGTGTAGGATTATTTATTGTGGGAGCCCTACTTACCCCTCTGATTTCAAGCTTTCTAAAGATAGATAACTACTGGTATAGTCTTCTCTTCTCTACCTCCTTGATATTAGTCTTTGCCGTCCCGGTAAACTACGGCTTGCTACAGGGACTACAAAGGTTTCTGCCTTTAGGCATCAGCACTACCCTCGCAGGTCTCTTGAAGCTTGCCATAGGCGCTCTTTTAGTTTATTTAGGATTAGGGGTGTATGGTGGTCTGCTCTGCCTCCCCATAGCCCTAGTGGCGACTCTCGGTATCACCTGCTACTACCTTAAAGATGTGGCTGCTACCAAAACCGAGAAGGTGCCGCTCAGCGGGCTCTTCTCCTATACCGGGCTAGCTATTGTTGCTATTGCCTCCTTCGGTATTTTTACTAACATAGATGTTATCCTGGCTAAACACTACCTTGGCCCGGAAAGCGCCGGTAACTACGCAGTAATCTCAGTACTGGGGCGGGTTGCCCTCTTTGCTCCAGCAGGCGTAGCTATAGCCATGTTTCCAAAGACATCTGACCTTTTTGAAACCTTAAGTAACTATCGCCCCGTTTTGCGGAAGGCAATATTATTCACTGTCCTGCTAGCCGGGGGGGTGGTGGTCATCTTCTGGCTCTTCCCTGACTTCATCATTAATCTTCTATTTGCCGATAAATATCCCTTGGTGGTGCCATATCTTTTCAGATATACATTGGCCATGGCACTTTTTGCTCTTTCATTTCTATTTGTAAACTATTTTTTATCACTAAATCGGACAAGGGTAGCCTATCCACTCCTTGGGACTGCATTAGTACAGGTTGTTTTAATAGTATTATTCCACAGCAATATTGGCCACATTGTCAATACAATACTACTCTCCAGTACAATATGCCTGACGTTAATGCTTCTCTATTATCTAAAGGTGAATAATGATATCAGTAATAATACCCGCATATAACGAGGCAAAAAGTATTTGCTCCACTATACGGGACACAGTTAAAACATTGGAGCAATGCGCCGCCGAATATGAAGTGATTGTAGTTAATGATGGTAGTACAGATGATACTTATGAGAAGATGCTATCCATGGCTAAAGAGCATGTGAACGTCAAGGTTATCAGTTATGAGGAGAACGCGGGTAAGGGCTATGCGCTGAAGCAGGGTTATCAGTCTGCTTGCGGAGACACTGTGATGCTTCTGGATGCTGATTCAGACCTACCCCCTACCCAGATAACAACATTCTTGGACTATATGGGTAAAAGCAATGCTGATATCATAGTTGGCTCTAAAAGACACCCTCTGTCTAAGGTTAAGTACCCACCATTAAGAAGGTTCTTAAGCAGCGGTTACAATTTACTGGTAAAACTTATGTTTAACCTCAGTGTAAAAGATACCCAGGTTGGCATAAAGCTGTTCCGCAGCGAGGTTCTGGATAAGGTATTACCGAAGTTGCTGGTGAAGAAATATGCCTTTGATGTAGAACTGCTGGCTAATGCTAAAAGGCTCGGTTATAGCATTATTGAGGTACCGGTGGTGTTGGACTATAACCATGTCTCCAGAATTGACCTGAGAGATATTTGGTATATCTTCCTGGATACTCTCGCCATATTCTACAGGATGAAGATCCTGCACTACTACGATAGGAGATAAGGTATGTGAAAGTAGCGGTAATTAGTGCGGGCTTGGCTAAACACGGCAATGAGGTTGCCCTGGTTGATATCGCCGAACAAAACGTGAAGCTGATAAATCGGGCACCGATGACATTAGAGAGGCTTCTTCACTGAAGATAATCGCGGAGATTTTAAGACGTGGCACAACGGTTATGGCGTATGACCCTATGGCTATGGAGAGGACAAGAGAAATTTTCAAAGATAAGATAGCTTATGCCGATAGTGTTGATAAGGCAGTTTCTGTCGGTGAATTGATTTTCATTGTTACCGAATGGGAGGAATTCCGTAACCCCGACCTGTACCGTGGGAAGAATGTCTTCGACGGCAGGAGGATTTTGAACAATACCCAGATAAAAACACTGGACTATGAGGGGATATGCTGGTGAATCCCAAAGTATCCATAGTAATCCCTTGCCCGGAGGTAGATAGCTTCACTCGGGAAAGCGTAGAGCACTGCTTATCTCTAGATTACCCGGATTTTGAAATTCTGCTTCTACCCGATTCAGAACCAGACATAGATTTTCCAGGTATGAAAGTGATCCCAAGTGGACCCGTTGGGCCATCTGAGAAAAGAGACCTGGCACTAGAATATGCCAGTGGAGAAATAATCGCCTTCATCGATAACGATGCCTATCCCAGAGAAGACTGGCTGAGAGAAGGCATCAAGCACTTCAAGGATGATGATATTGCTGCGGTAGGTGGCCCGGCAGTCACACCTCCAAGCGATGGCCTGCTTGCCCAGGCAAGCGGCTTTGTGTTCTCATCCTTCCTAGGCAGCGGTTCCTTGAGCTTCAGATATATACCAAAAGCACAGAGATACGTCGATGATTATCCCACCTGCAACCTAATAATCAGAAAGTCAGTGCTCCAGGAAATGGGGGGCTTCAGCACCTTCTTCTGGCCCGGTGAGGATACCAAGCTTTGCCTAGAGATCACCCATAAACTCAACAAGAAGATAGTCTATGACCCCGAGGTACTAGTCTATCATCACAGAAGAAACCTATTCTGGCCCCATCTCAAGCAGGTATGGAACTATGCCTTGCATCGGGGCTATTTCGTTAAGGCTTTGCCCCAAACATCACGCCGTTTTTCCTATTTTATCCCCTCTCTCTTCTGTCTGGGTCTCATCCTGGGTATAGCTGTCTCTTTCTTGAATCCCGTATTGAGAATCATGTTTCTCTCCATTGTTGCCGTTTATCTGCTGTTAGCACTGATCGCCAGCCTCCAGTCAAAATGTATAAGGCTGATACCACTGGTGTTTTCCGGTATAATCCTGACTCATATAACCTATGGCATTGGCTTCATCAAAGGTTTATTCACCAAGGAGCCTACCAGATGAAGATAAGCATATCTTATCCCCCGATTGAAGACCCCAGGGGCGTTCCGCTATTAAGTCAGAATAGACAGTTCCAGTGGTTTAGCCGGCCTACCTATATTTATCCTATGGTCCCAGCTTATGCGGCTACTCTACTGCAGGAGCATGGCTATCAGGTCACCTGGGATGATGGCATTGCCGAAGAGATCCCCCTTTCCCAATATATAGGGAAGATAGTTCGGGATAAGCCGGGTCTGATTGCTATGGAGACCAAAACCCCCCTAGTTAAGTCTCATTGGAAGATAATCGATGTCATCAAACAGAGACTACCACAAACCAAATTAGCTTTAATGGGAGACCACGTTACGGCTCTACCCCAAGAGTCTCTGAAAGAGAGTAAGGTCGACTATGTATTAACCGGAGGGGACTACGATTTCTTGCTCCTCAACCTGTGCCATCATCTGAGCCGGGGCGAAGAGCTTGAGCCCGGCATCTGGTACCGCGTGGGCGGAGAAATTAAGAACAGCGGCCAGTTTCAGCTGAACCATAATTTGAACAGTCTACCATTTATTGACCGGGAACTAACAAATTGGCGACTTTACAGCGAGAAGAACGGTAACTACAAACAGCTACCAGGTACTTATACCATGGTAGGGAGGGATTGCTGGTGGCATAAGTGTACTTTCTGCTCCTGGACCACCCTCTATCCCGAATTCAGGGTAAGAAAACCGGGAAGTCTGCTCGATGAAATCGGTATGCTTATCAATCGATACCAGGTCAGGAGCATCTTTGATGATACCGGCACCTTTCCAACTGGTGAATGGCTTGAGGAATTCTGCCGTGGGATGATTGACCGGGGATACAACAAGAAGGTGGAGATGGGCTGTAACATGAGGTTTGGTGCCATTGACCAGGCAGGATACAAACTGATGAAAGCAGCAGGCTTCAGATACATGCTTTTCGGGCTGGAATCAGCCAGACAGGAGACCCTGAATAGAATCAACAAAGGGATAAAGGTAAGCGATATAGTTGACGGATGCCAGATGGCAAAGGGAGCCGGACTTGCCCCTCATTTAACCATAATGGTCGGCTATCCCTGGGAGACTAGAGAGGATGTGATCACAACCATTGAACTGGCCAGAGACATGTTCAAGAGGGGTTATGCCGACACCCTACAGGCTACCATTACTATCCCCTACCCCGGCACACCCCTATTCCGATACTGCCAGGAAAATGACTTGCTGATAACTCAAGACTGGGATGATTATGACATGAGACAGGCAGTGATGAAGAATGCACTAGCCGATAAGGACATAAAAGAGGCTAGCCAGAGGCTTTATGAAGCTTTTTTTTCCCCGAGGTATGCCCTGAGAAAACTAATCGCCATCAGGAACTTTAATGACCTCAGATATATCTTTCGAGGTATTAGAGCAATCCTCGGTCATTTAAGAGATTTTAAATCAGGAGGTTAGCGGATGAAGATACTAATAACCGGCTCTAGCGGTACAATCGGTACCAGACTGTTTGAGCAATTGCTTGGGCGCCATGAAGTTACGGGGGTCGATATCAGACAAAACACGTGGCACCCATACCTTAATGACCAGACCATCAATGCTGACCTGAGAAAAGAAAAAGATATACAAAAACTACCCAAGAACCCAGATATGGTCATCCACCTTGCTGCCAATGCTAGAGTCTACGAGTTAGTCAAAGAGCCGGCCCTGGCTTTCGATAATATGCTCATCAATTTCAACGTGCTGGAGTTCATGAGGCAAAACAGCTCAAAAAGAATAATCTTCGCCTCCTCCAGAGAGACCTACGGCAATATGGCCGTGCAGGGAAGGATAACTGAGGATATGGCGAGGATTGAGAACTGTGAAAGCCCATACTCGGCTTCAAAGGTAAGTGGTGAAGCCCAGATTCATGCCTACAATGAGGTCTATGGGATAGACTTTATCATCGCCAGATTTTC
This sequence comes from uncultured Dehalococcoidales bacterium, assembly GCA_964654015.1. Lineage (GTDB taxonomy): Bacteria > Chloroflexota > Dehalococcoidia > GIF9 > AB-539-J10 > JAUUZT01. Next base: position 7,341 of record CAZZHQ010000029.1, read on the forward strand.
CAATGTCTACGGTATGTATGATGACTCCGATAGGGTAATCCCGCTGTGGATCAGGCAGACGCTAAGGGGCAACAAACTGATAGTTTTCGGCGAGAAGAAATTCCTCGATTTTACCTATATTGATGATACCATTGATGGCATTACTAAAATGATAGACCAGTTTGATAATGCGAAGGGAACTACCATTAATATAGCCTATGGGAAAGGGGTAGGCTTGGTGAGTGTGGCTCAAAGCATAAGAAAGCTACTTAAGGCAAAGAATGAAATTGCCATTGAGGAAAGCCGTCCGGGGGAGGTCTGGAGGTTTGAAGCGGATATAACCAAAGCAAAAGAGCTACTTGGCTATGGGCCAGAGATAGGAATAGAGGACGGGCTGGAGAAAACCGTAGTGTGGTATAAAGACTTCTACTCCACCGACCGAGGTTCTTAGCATGGGAAAATCACCGCTGGTTTCAGTTATTATTACCACAAAAAATGAGGCGCGGAATATCGGTAGTTGCCTTAAGTCAGTAGAAGAACAAAGCTACCCCTCGTCCGCATTGGAGATCATAGTGGTGGATAACAACTCCACGGATGATACGGCCAAGATTGCCAAGAGTTATACGGAAAAGGTTTGTCTTAAGGGCCCAGAGAGAGCCGCTCAGAGAAATCACGGTGCTCAGGAAGCAAGGGGCAAATATATCCTGTACCTTGATGCCGATATGATTCTATCCAAGGAAGTTATAGCTGAATGCGTAGCAAAATGTGAGGATGAGGATTACATTGCATTATATATACCGGAAAAAATTATAGGTGATGGATCCTGGATAAAGGTAAGGGACTTTGAAAGAAGTTTTTACAATGCATCATGCATTGATGCAGTCAGGTTTATTAAAAGGGATAAGTTTTTAGAGGTCAAAGGCTTTGATGATAAATTAACTCCTGGGCCGGAGGACTGGGATTTTGATCGGCGCATTAAAGAAACTGGGGATGTTGGTATTATAATGTCCCCTTTATATCATAATGAGGGGGAATTCAATCTTAAGAAATATTTATGTAAAAAGGGCTACTATTCCAAGTCTTTTGACGGATACATAGGAAAGTGGGGTAAGGATGACCCGATTATTAAAAAACAATTAGGCGCACGCTACAGATTGTTTGGAGTATTCATTAAGAATGGAAAGTGGAAAAGACTGATAAGGCATCCGCTACTGACAATCGGTATGTACTCGTTAAGGTTTATGGTAGCTATCACATATCTCAAATCGAAAAATGGCTGATATAATAGGGCACTGGTGGATGTTGGGTAATGCCTTCGGAGCAAAGCCAGAGGACGGAAAGAAATGGGTAGGATAAATATAACAGTGGATATCATAGGAGTTCTCTGGATAGCAGGTGAGATTGAAGAGACCAAGCTACGTAGCATAAACTATTCTTGAGAACAGACTGAGCGATGCAATGATTAAACTGTTGCAGAATAATGAGTTTTACTCAAAATGCCAGGAAGGGTAATAACTGTAGTTTTTAACTGGGCAGCACAAAATATTTAACTTGGCATTTTCCGAGCTTTCAAGGAGGGGCATTGAAGAAAAATGTATTAGACTGGCGGCTTAGGCTATTACAAAAAGCGCGTATTGAGCTAGACAATTCACAAAAAGTGCTTGATGTTGGTTGTGGTGATGGTGGTGATTGTGCCATATTCGCTGATGAGTGTAATGAGGTGATAGGTATTGACATTGAACCCCAATCTGATTGGGCTGATATCGCTAAAGCAAACGTCAGATTACTGACCGCCGACGCTTGTCATTTACCATTGCCTGATAATTACTTTGATATTGTCTTTGCCAAGGATGCACTACATCATATTGAATATCATAAAAAAGCGATAGAAGAAATGAAACGGGTTGCCAAAAGGGGTGGGAAGGTGCTTGTTTTAGAAGCAAACCGTTATAACCCAATTCTCTACCTGCACATGACTCTACTCAAAAAACATCAACACTTTACACAGCCTTATTTTAAGAAGCTCATGCAAGATTCTTTTGGGGATGCCTCTTTTCTTTGCGTGGAAGCTCATGTGTTACCAACTGTAGCGATATCAGCTCTGGGATTATTTAACCAAGTAGAGGACATGTTAGAACATGTACCTTTAGTTAGAAACTACCTAAGTTATAATATTGCGCTAGCCGAGAAAAATAATCAAGAATAAAACTTAGGCATAAGAGAACAAAATTAAGGAGGTAATAATGAAAGTTCTAGTCACTGGGGGATGTGGCTTTATTGGTTCACATCTCGTCGATGAATTAACAAGCAGGGGACATGAGGTTAGAGTAATAGATAATTTAGAATATCAAGTTCATGAAGGAAGGATTCCGAGTTATCTAAATCCAAATGTGCAGTACATATTCGGAAACATAAAAGAGAAAGAAGAAGTAAGGGAAGCACTTACTGGTATTGAGGTAATATTTCATCAAGCGGCCACTGTTGGAGTGGGGCAATCAATGTATGAAATTGAACGGTATGTTAATACCAACATAATGGGTACAGCAAAGCTTTTGGATATCCTAGTGAATGAAAGTCACGATGTTAGAAAATTGATTGTTGCTTCCTCTATGTCAATCTATGGTGAAGGATGTTACCAATGTGATGAGTGCGGGATCGTTTATCCAAAGTTAAGAACAAAGGATCAGCTAATAAATAAAGGATGGGAAATAAGATGTCCACACTGCAACAAAACAGTCCAGCCAATGCCGACACCCGAAGAAAAGCAATTATGCCCCACCTCCGTATATGCTATAACAAAGAGAGATCAGGAGGAAATGTGTCTGACAGTTGGTAAATCTCATGGTTTACCAACTGTAGCTTTAAGATATTTTAATATTTATGGATCGAGACAAAGCTTGAATAACCCTTATACCGGTGTTGCTGCGATTTTCTCCTCCAGAATTAAAAACAATAACTCACCCATGATATTTGAGGACGGTTTACAGTCGAGAGACTTTATACACGTTCGGGACATTGTTCAAGCTAATCTGTTAGTGATGGATAGAGCTGAAGCTGATTACCAAGTCTTCAATGTGGGGACAGGCAAGCCAAGAACTATATTAGAGATTGCTGAGATACTGATCGAATCATATGGCAAGGTTCTTAAACCGACAATAGTGAACAAATATAGGTCTGGAGACATAAGACATTGCTACGCTGATATTTCCAAGATAAAAGGAATAGGCTTCAAGCCCATGATCACTTTTGAGCAGGGGATGAGTGAACTGATCTCTTGGGCAGATGATGTCAAGGCTATTGATAGGACAGAACAGGCGCAAAAAGAGCTAAGCGAAAGGGGGTTAATAGAGAAATGAAAATCTTGGTCACTGGCGGAGCAGGGTTCATTGGTTCGCACGTTACTCAATATTATGCTCAGAAAGGGGATGATGTTATCTGCTATGATAACCTTTCGCGGGCAACCCTCTTAGGTAATTCAATCGATACTACATACAATTGGAATTACCTAAAGGCTTTCCCTAATGTGCGATTAGTCCATGGGGACATCAGAAATATGGCTAGTTTGAAAGAGGTCGTCAATGGTGTTGACGTTATAATCCATACCGCTGCTCAAACGGCAGTTACTACCTCTATGGTAGACCCAAAAACTGATTTCGAGACTAATACCTTGGGCACCTTCAATATTCTAGAGGCTGCTAGATTATCAGGGAGTAAACCCGCAGTTATATATTGCTCTACAAACAAGGTCTATGGAGAGAATGTGAATAAAGTTGGGGTTATCGATAGGGGAACCAGATATACATTTGAAAAACAATTCAAGAATGGAGTGTCAGAATCCTTTTCTATCGATGCCTGCGAGCACACCCCTTATGGCTGCTCCAAACTTAGTGGTGACCTCTATGTTCAAGATTATGGATATTTATATGGATTAAAAACAGGCGTCTTCCGGATGTCATGTATTTATGGAATACGACAATTCGGCGTCGAGGATCAGGGGTGGGTTGCTTGGTTCGTCATCGCTACTATCTTGGGCAAGGCAATCACAATTTATGGCGACGGAAAGCAAGTTAGGGATATTCTGTATGTTACAGACCTGGTAAGTGCCTTCGATTCGTTTATCTCTAGCAATTTAGATCACGCAGTATTTAATATGGGTGGGGGCTTTCTCAACACCATATCTTTGCTTGAACTCTTAGAGTTATTAGAGGAGCAAACTGGTAAGAGGAGTGCCATTAACTTTAGCCAGTGGAGACCGAGCGACCAGAAAGTTTATATTTCTGACATAGCAAAAGCCAAGCGAGAGTTGGCTTGGGAACCAAAAATTAGCCCAAGAGATGGCATTAGCAAACTGATAGAATGGGTTGCAAAGAACAAAAGTTTATTCCCTGGATAACGATATGGCAGTGCCTATATGCGGACTAGTCGGTAAGAGAGTGGTAATAGTTGGTCATATAACAGAAGTGTATGGCCCCGTACAAGCTTTGAACAATTATTTAACTAGTAGGACTGATGAGTTTGTATCCATCCTCCATCCATTTTCCTATTCCTCTGTTTCAAACTCGGCGTATATAGTTCATTCCAAGGGAGAATGCCGGGAATCATTGTACTGGAGAAACATAAAGTTTTCCGAAGTACTGTCTTATGTTCAACACATCGTCCTAACTCTGTATTGGATTCTCAGAAGTAGAAGGCGATTTGACATCTACGTAGGTATCGACAATCTTAATGCTTTTACCGGAATTGTCCTCCGTAAATTAGGGATGGCAAATAAGGTTATTTTTTATGTGATTGATTATACACCGAAACGCTTCCGAAATACCTTTGTAAATATCTTGTACCACTCCCTAGATGGATTCTGCGTGAGACATTCTGATTACGTTTGGAACATCTCGGAAAGGATTGCAGAAGTCAGGAGAAAACAGGGCGTTAGCACAGCGAAGAACCTGGTAGTCCCTGTCGGTATTGAGCTTGAAAAGATAGGCCGTTTCGCGGATGGGGAAAGAGATAGGCACAAGCTAGTCTTTGTAAGCCATTTAACCAAATCCAAAGGCGTTGATTTAGCCATTGGATCAATGAAAGCCATTAAGCAAAAAGTGCCAGAGGTAATACTCGAGATTATTGGCACTGGTCCTCATGAACAAGCGTTGAAAAAAATGTGCGAAGTACAGGGTCTGAGTAATTATGTAAAATTCCTTGGTGCTATGGACCACGACAAATTGTTCGAGTATCTGCCATCCTGTGGGATTGCCCTAGCTACCTACTTAGATGACTCGGATAGCATCACTTATTACGCTGATCCAACAAAGCCAAAAGAGTATCTTGCTTGTGGATTACCCGTGGTTATCACGCGAGTTCCGTGGATAGCAGAAGAAATTGAACGAAGATCAATGGGCATTGTAATCGGATACACGAAGGAGGAGTTAACAAATGCGGTTGTCAAACTTTTACAGAATAACGATTTCTATATACAATGCAGCAAGAATGCCAAGGAATTTACCTCTAATCTGAGCTGGGATAAAGTATATACTAGAGCGTTCGAGGAGACGTGCGAAGAATGAAATGAATATAGACATCAGGGTATTTGATTATTGGCAGAGAATTATGATTAAATTCAATTTATTTATAGCCAAATTCGACAATCTACATAATTTAAAATGAAAGACCACCCGTATTGACTGCAGCGAAGGGGACGGGTTGACGGCTGGAACCTATATACTAATCATAGAGATCTTTAAGGAGTTATTAAAGGGAGTCGAGTAACAGAAGTTCTAGGGAGTTGCCCCGTCAAATAATTTAGGGAATAAGGTTGGTCCAATTGCTGAGACGATATTATCAGTATTTATGGAGTAACGCCGAAAACGATAACAAGAACAACATCTATAGGTTATTGGAGTCACATTCTGGCGCAGTATTACTAGATTGCGGTTGTGACACAGGAGAGTTTACCGTAGAGATAGCTCGGAGGGTCGGAACGAATGTGGTTTACGGAATAGATGTGGTACCTAAGAGATACGAGCAAGCGATGGCACGGAGCATCAGGGTAATAGAAGCGGATCTTAACAACCCTTTCCCATTTGAAGACAATTCTGTCGACGTCGTTCATTCCAACCAGGTAATAGAGCATATCCTCAACCTTAATTCTTTTATTAGCGAGATTCACAGGGTTCTGAAGCCGGGAGGCTATGCTATAGTCTCTACTGAGAATCTATCAAGCTGGCATAATATTTTTGCCTTGCTTTTCGGTTTTCAGCCTTTTTCATTAACCAATATTGCATTTGGCAAAACAATAGGCAACCCACTTACTCTTCATGCCTCTGACGAACGTTTCTCTGGCCTGAGTAAATATGAGACATATCATCATGTTCGAGTACTTTCCTACGCTGGTCTACGAGATCTGTTTCCGCTATATGGTCTAACTGTTGAAAACATTCTCGGGGCTGGGTATTATCCATTACCTGCCCTGACCTCAAGAATACTAGCAAAACTTGATCCTAGGCATTGTGCTTTTCTTACCGTAAAAATCAGAAAGATTAAAAAGGGGGATATACCACAAAAATAGAACCAATGACATAATATTCAGCCCCGATTTTCTATGGTTAACGTAACTTTGGTGCCAAACACAATTCCCGAAGCGGAGTAGAGGTTTAAGGTGCGCAGACTACTTACCAGACTCGTGAATAATAGAATTCCCGAAATGTTATTATTGTTTTTACTAGGAATGACGCCGTTGCTGTGGTTCAAGCCGGGTTCTCTAATACTGGATCCTGACGCTAACTTCGGATTAGACCCCTTAAAAAGGTTCTTTGATAGACTATATGCTTGGGACTATACCTTTCTCTCGGGTACTGATAGATCATTGAACTTCTCAACAATTCTTCATTCCGGGTTAGAGGCCGCATTTAGTCAGGTATTTGATTTGCCAACAACTGAGAGACTGAGTTATGTTGCATTGTTCATACTGCCCGGCTTCTCAATGTATTTCTTGGTATCACAGATCTCGAGAGGGAACCGTTGGACACGGGTAGCCAGTACAGTGGCAGCCTTGTTCTTCATGTTCAATTTTTACCAGGCTTATATTTGGCCTCGTCTAGAACTGGGAGCAAGTGCACTTATAATCACACCTGTCATCTTGGGTATGCTCATAAGATGGTTCAGAAATGAGATTAATCTACCCAGGGATCTATTGGTGTTGAGCTGCGTCACTCTGCTTAGTGCTCCAATTGGTCTTCAACCGCCATTCATTGGCACGCTCCTCATTATAGTTTTTACCTATTTTATATTCCACCATATCATTGAGAGAAAAAAGGCGAGGGAATGGGTTTTGTCATTTTCAAGATTGATGTTAATCCTTTTTGTCTTTATCCTATGCTCCGCGTTTTGGCTAATTCCCGTATGTAATTTCGCCGTTCAATCCGGCTATCTCAACGAGCAGACCGGCCAAGACGTGTTTAAAACTGCATTTCTCGTGGATTGGACGAGCCATATCACTAACTTCGTAAACGTGTTCCGGTTTCAGGGAGACGTAACTTGGTTTGACAGTTGGGGTGGGCAACCGTACAGCCCATGGTTTAGCCAATATCAGACCAATGTTTTCCTAATAGCATTGGGGTTTCTATTTCCCATTTTGGCTTTTTCCGCCTTGTTTCGAAAAGATAAATTCGCATTGTTTTTTGCCATTATCAGTGCAGTCGGAATCATGATGGGTATGGGTACACATCCGCCGTTTACCGCGGTATTCATGTGGCTATATGATAACATACCGGGTTTTTGGATATATAGGGCTCCATGGCAGAAGTTTACTATTCTGTACGTAATAGGTTTTTCGGTTCTAATTGGTATCACCTGTTCTAAAGTCTATGATTGGCTTGCGCAGAGTCTTAGACGTCGTAAGTTAATTACGCTTCAGAAATATGCTCCGCCACTACTTATCACGTCAATTGTCTTGCTGAATTTCTTCTATATGTGGCCTTTTATCACAGGCAAGACTTTTCCGAGTTCAGAAGGGGACTACGGTTATCATGAGTACTTCAATATTGGATATCAGCATAAGACAATCCCTACCTATCTCTTTGAGTCTGCAAACTGGGTCAATAGACAGGATGAAAAGTTCAACATTCTTCTTCTGCCAGACGATAGAGTTGGTGTATATAATTGGGGTTACGCCTCAATAGGGGACGTGACCCCGATGATTTTCAACAAAGGGGTCCTTATGAGACAATATGGGGAAGGCATGGCTCCCCCCAATTCTGTAGAAACAATCTATACGAGTTCAGTGGATAACATATACGAATCGAAACAAACAAATGTTGCCAAAATTCTTGGTTTTATAAATACTAGATATATTCTCGAACGAAATGATTTCAAATATGATTTTTATGGGGATACCGATTCGCCCAGTTTTATTAGAGAACAACTAAGCACCCAAGAAGGTATCAAGTTGGAAAGGTCAATAGGGGAATGGGATTTTTACAGAATTACAGATGAGAATTTTGTCCCGCATATATACAGCGCAACGAAAGCCGTGGTTTCGACCGGCGGAATAGACGACATGCTCCAAATAGTGGGCAGTGAAACGTTTCAACCTTCAGGTAGCATCATCCTTTTGTCCGAGCAAACGGGTAACAATCAGATTGACTATTCCGCTAGTAAAGTGGCCGGTAGCATCATCCTAAAGTCCGAGCAAACGGAGAGTAGTCCAATGAGTAACCTAGAAACCTCTGTTATTAAATCGGAAAATGGATCCGTAAAATCATTTAGCTGGGACAGTCTGTTAAGTAACTCGATTGAAGCTAGGTATTATGAGGGATGGAAGCCTGTAATTAAGACAGACGGTACGGAAAAGACCGACACCATAAGTTTCGACTCTCCGGATATATGCCCGTACCAGTTCCCTGCATTTGAGGGGAAAGTCGACAAGCTATGGCAGGCTTTCGACTCCACGCTGCTATTTATTAAAACCGGAGAGCAACCACTAACCATAAACGCCATAAAAGAAAACGGAACGGATGTGAGCGACGTCATTGGAATCTGGTGGGAAACCGGGTACATGGGTATGAGTACGAAACCAATTTCCTACCCGGTAACCATACCACCAAATGAGAAAGCAATAGTGCAGATAAATCATGAAGCTTCCCAGTGGACCATTGAATCACCCGTCCAACCATCTTCTATTGCGGTATTAAGTAATCCCACGAGGATTAGCCCGGAAATAACGTTCAAAGAGATCAATCCAACAGAATACAAGGTCCAAATTAATGCGTCACAGCCATTCTGGTTAGTTTTCTCCGAACCATACAACCAGCAATGGAAAGCTTACGTCGATAATAAACCGTTCAATTTGAACAATCTAATCGCAACCTACGACAATCTAAAAGTAAGAGAAATGAAACATGACCAGATATTTAACCCATTGTCCATTTCCTATTTATTCAAGAAATCCTTGCCGAATAACCAACATTTCACGGCAAACGGTTATGCAAATGCCTGGTACATTGACCCAGGTCAAATTGCAAAAGACAAGGATGGTACATTTACAGTTACGCTTTATTTCTGGCCTCAAAGCCTATTTTATCTGGGGCTGGGAATTTCCGGTCTCACGCTGTTGATTCTTATTGGTTGGATGTTTTGGAAACGAAGACAACAGAGACTTGTACGTCATATACCAAGATCTTCCCCGGATAAAGAGGGGGAGATGATTCAGATGGATGGTGATTTGGAAAATGGTCGATAGCGAGTTGCTTAAAATCTTGGCTTGTCCAATCTGTAAATCAGCTGTAAAATTTAAGGACGAGGAACTGACCTGCCTGAATGAAAAATGTAACGCGGTATTTCCCGTAATAAACGACATCCCAATAATGTTAGTTGAGGTTTCGGATTACCATGAGTTTCAACAGAGATACTTTGAGAACGAATCTAAGGGTTACGATAAATATGAACTTGAAAATTGGAGAGTTAGTTATCTCCAGAGGATTTTTAAGGCTTTAGATATGGCGGATGATAATCAACAGGGCTTATACCTTGACATAGGAGTTGGCAGCTCTGGATACACTGTTATTGAGGCTGCAAAACGAGGATATACATCCGTGGGGGTGAGCCTTTCCTCCGCTGAAATCAATAAGGCTAACCATTTTGCCCAATCTGAACTCATTGGAAATAATAACCGGTGCAATTTCGTGGTATGCCTTGCAGAATATCTTCCTTTTAAAGATAATTCTTTTACTAAAGTAAGTTCAATAGCGGTACTAGAACATATTCCTGAGGATGAACAGGCAATTATTGAGATCAGCAGAGTGGTAAGACCAGGGGGCAAGGTCTTTATTACAGTTCCAAATGCTTATAAAAGGATTCCTCTCATTTTTTGGTTGCCTTATTACATTCATGATAAAAGAATAGGACATCTTAGACACTATTCGGTAGAAGACCTAAAGGCAAGGTTCGAAAATTATGGCTTCGATGTGATAGATGTAGCCTACATAGGACATATGATAAAGATAATCCAATTCATATTAAGCCATCTTTTTTCTCACCTAAAAAGTCGCAATTCGTGGTTATGGTGGAAAATGGAGGAAATTGACTTCAGGCTGAAGAACGTAAAAACTGGGGTACATCTGAGTCTAACCCTGCTCAAAAAACAATGAGGGAGAAAACCACTGGCTCACTTAAAAAATGTATGTTGAAGATCTTAGAAAGAAAGAATAAATGAAAATACTATATATTGCGAATGGAAACGGTTTAAATCCTGGCTTGGGAGGTAGTCTAACTCGTAGTCTGGAGATTGCGAGGAGACTGGTAAAGATGGGCTGCGATGTTCATTTTCTTACAACCCATGGTGGATATAAAGCTTGTCAGAGTGAAGGATTAGACGTTGTCTATCACTTACTTCCCGCTTCGATTTTCAAACAAGATGAATCAGGTCTTCTCGACAGGGTATTCGCTTATATTATATCAACCATATCGGCACTTTGGGTAGTGCCACGGCTGCCTAAATGCGATTTGGTTTATAGCGACTCGGACTATTTCTGCGATGTTATTCCTGCGTTATTGTACCGTAAAACTAGTGGCGCGAGGTGGGTTGCAATGACTCACCACCGGATCAAAGTGAGCAAAACTAGATTAAGGGATTTCACGGTTAGTTCTATCTCGCAGCATATGCAATTATTTAGTTATTTTCTCTTCAGAAAATATGCTGACAGAGTCTTTGTATACAAATCCAGTATGGGGAAAGCAATTGCTGACTATATGATTGCCAAAGGGATGGATAGATCTAGAATCATAATGGTTGCAAATGGGATAGACCTGCACCTTATTGAAACAGTACCATCAGGGGGGGGGGGGATTTTCGACGCTTGCTTTGTAGGTGGACTTCGCCCAAGTAAGGGACTATATGATATTGTTCCGATTTGGAAGGAAGTCGTCTCTAAAAAAGATGATGCTGTTCTGGTAGTTATTGGACAAGGAGCGAAGGAATATGAGGATCAATTACTAACACAAATTAGAAGGGAAGGCCTGCAGCAGCAAATAGTAATGGTAGGTGCTAAAAGCCATGCCGAGACAATAAAGATAATGAAGTGTAGCTGGACTTACATCTCTCCTAGCAAGGAAGAGGGCTGGGGAATCGCGATTTGTGAAGCTATGGCTTGCGGTCTTCCCGTTATAGCTTACGATTTAGATGTCTATAGAGACGTATTCAGTGATAAATATAGGGGGATATCACCCTTTTCGATTTCAAAGTTTGCAGAAGCCATTATTGAATTTCTTACTAGCGACGAACTTAGGATTAAAGCGGCATTGAGTGGGCGAGCTTTTATTTTGCAATATGATTGGGATCTGATTGCCAAAAGAGAGCTAAACCTTTTTAAGAAGATATTGGAGCAAAGGTCTGAGGATCCAGATAGTAAAAAGAGATCCTGAGGATATACAAAGGTAATGTTTGTAGTCTATCTAATTCGATTTTAACCTGTAAAATTTTGGATAGAGGGCCGCTAGAGCTAGAATACATTATCGGCGACAGTCTAAACAGTGGGGAACTTTGACTCTGATTATTCCTAAAAGACGGGGTGAACAATAACTCGAACAATTAGAGACAACCGTGTCAAACATAAGAGCAGATGTTAGCTGGAGGATAATTGACTCATGCCTTTAACAGGTATAATCGTGCTCATAGTTCTTGCCATTTTCCTCGTCGTATTTGCTTTCCCTCGGCTAGATGCAAGGATATTTATCGCATTGGCCTTATTACTACTGGCAGTGTCCGGCATGATGCTTATGCTGGAGAAACCTATCTTGGCAGACCAAATTGCTGGCTATGCCTTTTACTCTCTAACTTCAGGGATCATTCTCCTGCTAATCCAACGCTTTACCGTATTTACTATCCCTCGGCTAGATGCAAGGATATTTATCGCATTGGCCTTATTACTGCTGGCATTGTCCGGCATGATGCTTATGCTGGAGAAACCTATCTTGGCAGACCAAATTGCTGGCTATGCCTTTTATACTCTAACTTCAGGTATCGTTCTCCTTATAATCCAACGCTTTAGAGAGAGCTGTGGATGAAAAAGTAAAGAAGACAAAAGAAAGAGGGTGGATTCCTTACCTAGTATTTGCGCTTCTGTCCATTACTATTTTAGGCCCTCTACTCTTCCCTGGTTACATCTTGACCCTTGACATGGCTTTCGCCCCTGCCATGGATTTCACTACTGAACTCTGGGGTCTACAAGGGAACGTAACTGCATCAGCTCCTTTTTACCTCCTTATGCAACTAGTAAATGGGCTTATGCCCACTTGGCTCCTGCAAAAGATAATCCTCTTCTCGATCTTCTTTTTCTCTGGCCTGGGAGCATATAAGCTTCTGTCTTCCAAAGGTGTGGGAAGCTACTTTGCAGGTCTACTTTATGCGGTAAATCCCTTCACATATGTTAGATTCATGGCGGGGCAGTGGGGGGTTTTAGCCGCTTATGCCGTAACCCCCTTCGCGCTCAGTGCGTTTATCAAGTTGCTTCAGAATGAAGGGCAGAGGGGCATCATTAAAGACATCATAAAGGTGGTTCTGCTCTCCACGTTAGTAGGGATGATGGAGATTCAAGGTTATCTTCTGCTTTTTCTTGCTTTTTCTATCGTTTTTTTAGGTTATATAATTAAAGAACGAAGACAGCCTGTTAAAACCGGAAAAGCAATAAAATCGATAGGTCTCGCCGCCGTCCTATTTTGCCTGTTAAACGCCTACTGGCTGGTTCCGGTTTTCACAGGAGGAGCAAGCTTCCTGGAACAGTTCGGTCAGGCGGATCTCGTTTCATTTATGCCCAAAGCCACCTCACGAATAATGTTCGATATAGCCTCTATGTATGGTTTTTGGAGAGACGGATATGTTTACGTACAGCATCTACTGCCATTCTGGTGGTTACTTTTTATCTTCCTACTCTTTTTGGCAACTTACGGGTTCATTTCAAAGTTTGAGGATAGAGGCCTCAGATGGATAGTGACGTCCTTCGTGGCAATGGCTGTACTGAGCTTCTTAATAGCGGTCGGCACAGCCAGTGACCTGACCAAGCCTTTCTTTCATTGGCTCTGGGAACATATTCCTCTTTTCCGTGGTTTTCGAGATTCACAAAAGTTAGTGGCCCTCGTGTGCCTTTCTTACGCTTATCTGGGCGGATTAGGCGTAGCCGAGTTTGGTAAGAAGATAAGAACCGAGAGCAAAAGGCCATACAGACTGGCACTGCTCATACTGGTAGCGCTGGCCGTACTCACTCCGCTCGCATACTCCTTCACAATGTTTGGCTTCCACGGGCAGCTTGGAGCAACCGAGTATCCCAAGGAATGGTACGCGGTAAATGAATATTTGAATAATGATAAAGATGATTTTAACATACTGTTTCTACCTTGGCATCAATATATGGACTTCAGTTGGCTTCCCAATACGGATAAGAGGCTGGCTAATCCGGCGAGCATATTCTTTGATAAACCGGTAATTCAAGGAGATAATGTCGAGATGCCCGGTATCTATTCCCAAAGCACCAATCCAGTTAGTAAATACGTCGAATTCGTACTAGGCAACGAAAATGTTTATAACTTGGGCGAACTGTTAGCGCCACTTAACGTGAAATACGTAATATTGGTACAGGAGGCTGATTATGAGTATTACGCCTTCCTCTACCAGCAAAAAGACCTAAGCGTGCAGATAGAAAATCCGGGAATAACAGTTTTTAAGAATGAATACCATAGAGCGCAGGTTTACGCAGTTAACAACGTGGTGCACATTGAGAGCCTCGATGAATTCATGGAATTGAGCAAAAAACAAGACGTAATGGCACACCTGTATATCCTGGGGAGCGGAACCGATGAGTATAGTAGCGCTGCCATGGAGAAGCCCGATTTTATCATAAGGAGTCCAGTAAAATACGAGGTCAAGTCAACTTCTAACAGGTATGTTATTTTCTCTGTACCTCAGAATATAAACAGTGACTACTGGCAATATAACGGTAAGGACTCCTTGAAAAACCTGGGTTTCATGCCTGCCTTTGAATCGTCGCCAAACAGTGGTGAAATCATCTACACCAGATTCTACAATACTTATTTACCTAGCTACATAATATCGGCGGTAGTCTTGATTTTCCTATTAGCATTATGGTATGGTGCTAGTCACAATCGTAAATCAGACTCAGTAGAATTGGCATTACCCAATATAAGAGAGCAAAAAAGATAAGTAATACTAAAGGCTGATACGAAAATCGACGAAGCAGCTTATCTTAGATATAAGAGAACGGAAGGTCAGTAAAAGCCCAGAGAGGTGTATCATGTTTTCAGACTGCAGTTTACGGTTACTTTTAATGCGCGACTCGTATCAGTATGCTTCTTTTAATACATTTATCATAAACTGTTACGTAATAACTGAGACAGAGTAGACAGCGGCATCTGGAGAGGTTAGGATTATGAACATATGCATTGTGGGTTCCGGACACATAGGCCTGGTCACGGGGGCATGTCTCGCGGAGTTGGGGAATGCGGTCTCCTGTGTAGATGACGACTTGGGAAAGATCGATGCTCTAAAAACCGGTAACATCCCTTTCTACGAGCCCGGACTGGAGGAGATAGTGCACCGGAACGTCAAGCGTGAGCGTCTGAGCTTTACGAGTAGCATAGCTGAGGGCGTTAAGGCGACCGACATAGTCTTTATCTGTGTGGGGACTCCACAACGATCGGATAACTCTGCCGACCTGTCCTTCGTAGAAACTGCAACAAAACATATTGCTGAAGTTATGGACAGCTATAAAGTTATCGTTGATAAGAGCACCGTACCGGTCAAGACAGGGGCTTGGGTGAAGAAGACGATAAAGATAACTTGTCGAGAAAATCACGACTTTGATTTGATTTCCAATCCCGAGTTCCTTCGCGAAGGTAAAGCAGTTTATGACTTTATGCATCCTGACCGAATCGTTATTGGTGCGGAAAGTGAACGGGCAGCCAAGGTAATGTTAGAGCTGTATAAGCCGTTGAATGCTCCTACTCTTGTCACCAACATCGAAACTGCCGAGTTGATTAAGCATGCCTCGAACGCTTTTCTAGCCCTAAAAGTATCCTATATCAATGCCATCGCTAATATCTGTGAAGCCACAGGAGCTGATGTTGTCAAAGTGGCCGAGGGAATGGGCCTCGACAAAAGGATAGGGCGCGATTTCCTCGACGCCGGGATAGGCTACGGGGGTTACTGTCTACCCAAGGACGTGGCTGCTTTCATCAAGATTGCTGAAGAAGTGGGCTACGATTTTGACCTGCTCAAAGCGGTGGCCAGAATAAATGAAGATCAGTGCCGTCAGGTAATCAAAAGGGCAAAGGGATTGCTATGGAACTTAGGGGGTAAAACCATAGGTCTATTGGGTCTTGCTTTTAAGCCGAACACTGATGATATCAGGGAGGCTCCCTCCATTAGCGTTATCGGAGCATTGCAACAGGAAGGAGTAACGATAAAGGCTTATGACCCTCAGGCCATGGATAACGTCAGGCAGCTCTTCCCGAATATCGAGCTATGTCAAAATCCCTATAAGGTGGCCCAAGGGTGTGACGCTATAATTCTCGTTACGGAATGGGATGAATTCAAAACTTTGGACTGGTTAAAAATCAAAACACTGATGAATCAACCTGTAATCATTGACGGTAGAAATCTTTATAGTCCAACCGAGATGCAAGAACTGGGCTTTACGTACCGGGGAGTAGGGCGATGAAGGCAGTTGTTGCTGACGGCTCTGGGTTCATTGGCTCCTATCTCTGTGATTATTTTCTCTCGTGATTGCAGCGTAGTTTGTCTTGACAATATTCTTAGTGGTGATATTATCAACATAAAACACTTGATGAAAGACAATAATTTTCACTATATAGACCATGACCTGCTAAATTTATCTCTTTGAGATGCTCCTTCTATATCTTTGGGTTGCACTAGATAAGTTATGTCTAAAAAAGTCCCTCTTTGCTTCACTACGTCATAAAGTAAATCTAATTGGGAGGTAGGTCGCTCATATAATATCAAAACACTACTTTTTCTTTCCGTCAACTTAATAAACTAGCCTACCTCATTAGTATACTTATTACTCCTGTGGTTATATTGACGTGCCCCCCTAAAACGATACCAGGTATAATCTCACAAAAGGGGGAATAA
>CAZZHQ010000030.1:0-23261 GCA_964654015.1 uncultured Dehalococcoidales bacterium
GAGGAATCCTACCAGACTCTCCTAACCCTTTCTGTCCAATCATAGGGGTGCAGTCTAGATGGATAACCATTTTATTATGGCCTTTCTATATAATAGTTGTTTTACATAATCAGGATGATGGTAAAATAAAGTTATGCCAGCAAATTTACCGCCACAGTACGTTGAAGCTGAAAAAAGGTATCGAATGGCAAAAGATACCGAAGAGAAACTTGACGCTTTGCAGCAAATGCTTGCCATAATGCCTCATCACAAGGGAACCGATAAATTACACGCGGACTTAAGAAAAAAAATTGCGAAGCTTTCCCAGGAGGCGGAAAAAGGAAATGCTACAGCAAGAAGAGCTGGTTTTTACATTGAAAAGGAAGGCGCTGCTCAGATAATGTTGGTAGGACATACAAATGTAGGAAAATCCCAACTATTAATCTCCCTTACAGAAGCTGCGTCTGCTGTAGCTTCGTATCCTTTCACTACAAAGATGCTTATTCCCGGGATGATGAAATTTGAGAATGTGCAAATTCAGTTAATAGATACACCACCCATAGAACATAAGAATATACGGACACTCCTGGGTAATTCACTCAGACGGGCTGATCTAATTGCCATTGTTGTTGAACTTGGCTCAGACCCGATACTCCAATTGGAGAGCACTTTAAGAATAATGAAGGAAACTAGAATAGAGATTATTAATAGTGGACAGGAAATAACTCCTGGAAGTTTTGCTAATAAAGCATTAATTATTGCCAACAAGAATGATGTTGATGATGCGATGGCCGGTTATAAGAAACTGAAAATGCGATGTGATGGGGTGTTTCCTGTGGCTTCTATCTCCGCTAGAGAAGGGCGCGGTTTGGATGAATTAAAAAAAACTATCTTTCAGGCTTTAGATATCATTCGTGTGTATACTAAAATACCTGGTGGCAAGGTTGATTTAGGTGACCCGATGGTTATGAAGAGAGGAGATACAGTAGAAGATGCGGCGGGATCGGTACATAAAGATTTTCGCCGGAAATTAAAATACGCTGTTGTTTGGGGGTCAGGGGTTTTTGACGGGCAGCGAGCCAGCAAGGGGCATGTCCTTCAGGATGGAGACGTAATTGAGTTTCATATATAGCCTGTGTTGCTTGAATATTAAGAGATATACTGCTGATTAAGAGCTACACGTAACCGCAATGAAAACCCACTGTTTTATTTTCTGATTTAGCAAATTATTCGGATATTTCCAGTATTTTAGAGAAATGTCAGCTCATAATCTGTTCACGCTTTCTATTAATACCTATTGCTTAAATGTGTCATTTGGTATAATTAATAGAGTTGAAGTGAAAATTACAAAGCCATGGATAAATGGTAAGGGGGTATAAAGATGTTTGAAAAAATACTTGTTCCATTAGACGGATCGGAACTTGGGGAACTAGTCTTACCATATGTAGAAGAAATGGGTAGGAGATTGGATTCGGAAATTGTCTTGTTACATTTTTGCACACCTGATTTGGAGCGGTTTGATCATGAGCACCAGGTTTATCTCCAGCACATAGCCCAAACTGTTAAAAGGCGCACTAAGGGGACAGTGAAAACCGTTGCCTTGGCTGGACGGGCTAATAGAATTATTGTGGATTATGCCGTAAAAGAAGATGTAGGTCTTATTGTTGGAATAAGCCGCAGTGAATCTGACACAAGCAAATGGACCATAGGGAGTACGGCGGATAAAGTGATACGAGAAACCAGTAAACCTGTATTAATTATCAGTGCGGAGGGTCCAACAGTAAAAAGTGAAAGCAATATACTGAATAAAGTGCTTGTTTCTCTGGATGGTTCACGTGCGAGCGAAGCTATTTTACCTTATGTGAGGAGCTTCACGAAGGGCATTCGTGAGAATGCAGAAACAGAAGTGACTCTCTTACGCGTACTACCTCCATCTCACCATGTTCCTGTCGGAGAAGCAGTTGTTACAGTTCCATACACCGATGTAGAGCTATCTCAGCTTAAAGAACAGGCAGAAAGCTACTTGGAAGGAATCGGAAAAGAATTAGAACAAGACGGAATAACTGTTCATTGCGATGCAGTTGTTCGCTCTGTTTCTACTGCAGATCAGATTCTTGATTTTGCCACAAGCAAAAATGTCAACCTTATTGCTATGTCAACACATGGACGAACCGGCATCAGTCGCCTGTTTCTGGGCACAACTACCGACCGAGTGCTACACAGCGTCAAAATACCAATCTTACTGATTAAGCCTACTGAAGACTAGGATATATTCTTGTAGTAAGGCTTGGATCAATAGCCAACATCGGTTCCGGCAAAGAAGATCAGCATCAGGACGAAACTGAGTACGATAACCGCTAGCCCTGTATCGAACAATTTTTCGTATTTGGCTTCTCCTCCCTCATGTTTGGCTACCAAACCTAAGGATGTAGCTGTGATGATAACGCCGATGAGTGTAATGCCGAAGATTATGTAGGTCATAACCACCTCCTTTGTGTACCAATACTATTATTAACCAAATAGCCCTTGTTAAATTGCGTTACTTTAGACTTAATACAATAACATAACTTTTCTGGATATACTATACTTTTTGAAGGAATTGTAATTGCATTTTCGTGCAAATGTAACATTAATTTCACATACCAGTGATATTTACTTGGTACTGGATTAAAAGGCATATTTTATATAAACTTTTGTATCAGCTCAGGTTTTTACGGATAGTGATACTAATACAACCCGTAGTATTACTTTAGCTACTAAGTATAAAATGCTAACATATTGTGTAATATGTTTTGTTATTATCCAAAATACATTCGTGGGGAAGTGTCGGAATTGGCAGACGAGCATGACTTAGGATCATGTGCTGCAAAGCGTGGGGGTTCGAGTCCCCCCTTCCCCACCAAAGGCACCAATAGGTAGAACTGCTGTTTGTACGTTCGGGTTTCCGTTTTGTGGTAGTGGCAGGTTGTAGTGTAACTCGCTGTTTATTTACCGCTATTCGTTTTATGAATGAACGCAGAAACGGTGTTGAGTAAAACCGATGACGCCGTTTTCCAGAGAGTAGCCGTTCATATCTGCTATAATTTCAGGGTGCCCCAAGATATCGCGCTTTATATCCATGTTCCTTTTTGCCGTCACAAATGCAACTACTGCTCCTTCGTGTCCTACGAACACCGTGAGGCTGATATACCCGCTTATTTACATGCCCTAGCCGCCGAGCTGCGCCTGCACGCTAATAGGGAACAGTTGCAAAGTATCTATTTTGGTGGGGGCACTCCCAGCCTGCTTTCCCCTGTTCAAATCGGGGATATTCTGATTAATATCCAGCGGATGTACCCCGTAAAGGAAACGGTAGAGATTACTATAGAGGCTAATCCTGGCACGGTCAGTATGGAATACCTCTCGGCCATACGAGGAGTGGGAATCAACCGTCTGAGCCTGGGGATACAAAGCTTCAATGATACCGAACTGGTCTTAATGGGGCGTAGTCATACTGGTGGTGAGGCTTGGGAGGCCGTGCGCTTAGCCCGGCAAGCAGGGTTGGATAATCTTAACCTGGACCTTATCTACGGTCTGCCGGGCCAAAGCCTGCCGGACTGGCAGCATACGCTGGATGCCGCGGTTCAGGTAGGGGTGGAGCATCTTTCCGCCTACGGCCTCAGTCTGGAGCCGGAAACTCCGCTGTGGCGGGCAATTCAGGAAAAACAGCTACCGGCTATTGATCCGGACTTAAGCGCTGACCAGTACGAGCTAACTGAGGAGGTGCTGGCAACGCAAGGTTACGAGCATTACGAGATATCCAACTGGGCCAGACCGGGATGCGAGTGTCGGCATAATCTGACCTACTGGCGGAACCAGCCTTACCTCGGCATGGGTGTAGCCGCACATTCCTTTATAAAAGGACACCGACTGGCTAACACCGACAACCTGGACAAATACATTGCCGCTTTTCCGGATGACCCGGCAGCGGCTCGGGCTATGGATGAGGAGATAAGCCCGCAACTGGAACTGGCTGAAACAGCCATAATGGGATTGAGATTATGCGACGGGATTAACCTGGATGGGATACATATCCGTTTCGGAGTAGATTTACTCGAATATTATCAACAGCCTGTGGCAGAGATGGTCAAGGCCGGTCTGCTGGAGCGCATCGGCAGGCAGTTGCGGCTCACCCAACGGGGCAGGTTGCTGAGTAACGAGGTCTTCTGGCGTTTGTTGCCCCCAGAAATGCCGCCGGGATGAACAATAGGCAGAGATATAGTATATCTTATTGATAAAGGTAAATATTATGGATCAATCTTTAATGAGGAATTTTTGCATTATTGCCCATATAGACCACGGCAAGTCAACCCTGGCAGATCGTTTGCTTGAGCTGACCGGGACGCTCCGTAGTGATGAAATGCAGGAGCAAATGCTGGATAGTATGGAGTTGGAGCGAGAACGTGGTATCACTATTAAGGCTAAAGCCGTACGCCTTAACTATACGGCTGCTGACGGCAAAACCTACCGGCTGAATCTCATCGACACCCCAGGGCACGTGGATTTCTCCTATGAGGTAGCGCGCACGCTAGTTGCTTGTGACGGAGCTTTACTGGTGATAGACGCCACTCAGGGCATACAGGCGCAAACCCTGGCCAACGCCTATATCGCCATGGAATATAATCTGGTAATCATTCCAGTGATGAACAAGATTGACCTGCCGGAGAAAGAACCTGCCCGGGTTATAGCCGAAATCAAAAGCGTTCTGGGATATAACGAGGAAGAAATAGTTCAGATAAGCGCTAAGACCGGTCAAGGAGTGCCGCAGTTACTCGAAGATATAGTCCGGCGGGTTCCCCCACCTTCAGGCGATAGCCACCGGCCCCTTCGAGCGCTTATCTTCGATTCGCACTATGACGACTATAAAGGGGTGATTGCCTACCTTCGTATTGTGGATGGGAACATCTCTAAAGGGGACCACCTGCGCCTGATGGGGCAGAAGACCGAGATAGAAGCGCTGGAAGTCGGTTACTTTGTGCCTGAACAGTTACCAGTGGAGGGGCTGATAACGGGTGATGTCGGGTATATTGCCACCGGGCTTAAGAGTGTTAGAGAGTGTAAGGTAGGTGACACGGTTACCACGGTAACCGGCGGGGCCACGGAGCCCCTGATTGGCTATCATAGCGCCAAGCCTATGGTATTTGCCGGTATATACCCCACTCAGGCGGATGAATACCCTGAACTGCGGGAGGCTATCGAAAAACTCCGACTTAATGACGCCTCCCTGTCCTACGAGATGGAATCGAGCCCTATATTAGGTAATGGCTTCCGCTGCGGTTTTCTGGGACTGCTACACCTTGATATCGTTTGTGAGCGGCTGGATAGGGAATTCTCTTTGTCGCTGGTAGTCACTGTACCCGGAGTTAAATATGTTGTTACTAAGACCAATGGGCAAAAAGTCACCATTGTCAATCCCACTGACTTCCCGTCGACCATGGACATAGCGAAAGTAGAGGAACCCTGGGTCTCTATCTCCGTTATTACACCGTCCAGCTTTATTGGCAACATCATGGACCTCGTTATCGAGAGCGGTGGCATATACAAGCATACGGAGTACCTGGGCCAAGCTCAATCCCTGGGGGAGTTGGGACAACGAGTGCGACTGGAATACGATATGCCACTACGCTTGATGCTTACCACTTTCTACGATCAGCTAAAGAGCCGTAGCCGCGGCTATGGCTCGCTGGATTATGAACTTATCGGTTACCATGAAGCCAAGCTTGTTAGACTCAATGTGTTGCTGAATGATGTGCAGGTGGATGCTTTCAGCCGTATCGTACCACCAGATAAGGCCCACGAGGTGGGCAAACTGGTGGTCAACAAATTAAAAGAGGTGATTCCCCGCCATCTGTTCAGAGTGCCCATTCAGGCGTCTGTTGGTGGCACTATCGTGGCCAGGGCCGATATAGCAGCCAAGCGCAAGGACGTGATTGCCAAGTGCTACGGAGGTGATATCAGTCGCAAGCGTAAGCTGCTGGAAAAACAGAAAGAGGGCAAGAAGAAAATGAAGTCTATCGGCCGGGTTGAGGTGCCGAAAGAGGCTTTCATGAGCGTGCTGAAACTCGGGTAGTAAATGGCTGTTGATGATTGGTTAATTTAAGCGACCTGCTCTCCGACAACCGGGTCATCCATAATGCGAAATTTTGAAGGTTTGGTCTTGCCCTAATGATGTTTAATGTCAATTATGTCTTAGCGATGGCTTTAGTCTAAGAGTTTTGGTTAGACTCGTAATAATTTACTTGCGATGCTTGTAGACGGAAAGAGATTAGTTTAGAATGAGATGTTTGAAATATAGTAATAATGCTAATAGCCAAATTCCTGTTGAATAGAACTAATATTTGACATAGGTATCTTCTGTTGGAGGTGGGCGCTATGCTTGGTGTTGCTGACATACTGCGGAACGTCTTACCTGTTGTTGTAATAGAATCCGATACAGCGAGACCTGTTTCTTTCCGTGGTACAGGTTTCCTGATAGGTCCAAATATTTTTGTAACCTGTTGGCATTGTGTACGTGATACCCTTCATGGGAAACAACGATATGCCGTGATATTCAAAGAAGGTTCTGGATATTCCATTCATAATCTTCTGAATATTGAGCAACATAGTGAAGGATTGGATCTTGCTATAGCGCAGATAGATTTAGCTTATGGTCAGGGTCTCCGCGTCTGCGCCAGTGAGGCGTTACCTGGGGACGAGGTCATAGCCTATGGATACTCTCCTGGAGAAGGAGTATTCGCTGGAGAGCAAATATCGATCTCTCGACTCAATCCCAGGCTTATGCGTGGACATATTACCAGGTCGTTCCATTATAGCTGTCCTGGATTTGTTCAAACTTATACATATGAGCTTAATATGCCTATACCAAATGGAATCTATGGCGCACCAGTAATTAAGCAAGCTACCAATGAAGTTGTTGGAGTTGTTTTTGGGGTGTTAGATATACCAAAAGCAGAAAGCCCGCAAGGCACTGATAAGGGGATTAGGAGCAGTGCTGCTAGAGAGAAAAAGATGATGACCCTTGGACTTGCTCACCATACTGATAACTTGAAGACTTTGCGAGGAATACCAACTAGTAGTGAACATGTAGTAATGAAGACTGATTTTGACGTAGATGCTGATAAGGAGTTTGGTGGCACAATAGTGGGACTGGGAAGGGCAAGCGCTACATCAGATATCCATAAACATAGCGGATTTCAGGGCAACATAGACGTTGGATATGAGGATAAGATAGATAGATATTATCAGCCATCAGATAATTCGACTTTCCCCAGAGCTACTAGCAGAGGTATGAAGGTATTTGCTGGTATTCTAATGAAGCTTGGTGAATTGGTCATTTATTCCATTAGAAAAGTTAGTAGAATACCAGCGGGAATTTTACATCTTCACAGGCAGTTTGACAGGATCCATGAAACTATAAAAGCCAGGGAGGAAAAGGCCAAAGCTGCTGAGATTGAGAGAATGTATAAAAGGCTTAGGAGATATGAGGCACAACTAAAACCTGAATATTTAGCACGATTGAAAGAGCAACGCAGAATTATTGAAGAGTTAGAATTGCAGTTTCCAGTTGATACAAACTCAACGTCTTCTTACTAAATATTACGTTGAAGACATCGACAGAAAAATCCTCTTGAAAGATATGAAAAGAATAATACTGGCTTCGGCTTCTCCCAGGAGAAAAGAATTGCTGGAGCAGCTTGGCCTTCACTTTGATGTTGAACCCAGCTATTGTCAGGAGAAAGTTGACGATAAACAGGAGCCACTAGAATTAGCTAAATCGTTATCTGTTCATAAGGCCAAGGCAGTTGGCAATAAAAATACAGGTGCAATAATTATTGCTGCAGATACTTTTGTTGTTTTAGGTGAGCGAATAATTGGTAAACCAAATTCTCTGGCTGAAGCAAAAGAAATACTCACAGAATTAAAGGGAAGGACACATTCTGTGATAACAGGTTTCACCGTCATGGATACAAGCAATAGTAAAATCGTGTCACAATCAGTTGAGACAAAAGTATTCGTAAAGGACTTAAGTGTAGAAGAGATAGATGCCTATATTGAAACTCAGGAGCCGATGGGCAAAGCTGGAGCATATGCTATACAGGGTCTTGGGGCTGCTATCATTGACAGAATTGAAGGCGATTACTATAACGTTATAGGTCTTCCTGTAGATGCGATAGTATGTGTTTTGAAGAAATTTGGTATATCTACAGTTACCTTGAAACATCCTGATATTGCTTTTGGAAGAGAGAATGATGCTGGGGGATAACATTCAATTGGATAATTTGAGCATTAGACTTAGTGTTGGTTCTGCCATGAGTTTAGGGTTGAGGCCTGTTAAAGCTGACGTGCTGCCTTCCACGGTCTATACCATGCTGGGTGAATTTTGTATTGGCAAGTGTCGCTTCTGTACGCAATCGATGGATAACAAGGCAGATAAGAAATATTTATCTCGGGTTACCTGGCTGGAATTTGACCTCAATTTGGTTCTGGATAGAATCAGAAACACTGGAAATGCAAGGCGTATTTGTATTCAGACATTGAAATATCCTGATCTCATGGCTGATATGTTTATTCTTGTCGAGGCAATAAATAAAATATCGGACCTTCCTATCTCAGTTTGTATTAACCCTCTGGATAAAGGATTACTACTGCAATTGAAAAACCTTGGTGTTGGTAGGGTTGGTGTTGGCCTGGATTGTGCTAGTCAGAGAATTTTTACCGAGATGAAACCCGGTTTTAGTTGGGATTGTTACAACCATTTTCTTGTCGATGTTGCTGAAGTGTTTGGTACCGCGGCAGTACATCTCGTTGTTGGTCTTGGAGAAACAGATGAGGAGCTAGTGGAACAATTTCAGCGAGTGTCTGATATGAATTGCGGCGTATCGCTCTTTGCTTTTACTCCGGTGAAAGGGACTAATTTATCTTTTCCTTCACCAGAAATAGGAAGATATAGAGCTTTACAGCTAGTCCGTTATTTGATTGTCCATAAATTGGC
Source organism: uncultured Dehalococcoidales bacterium (assembly GCA_964654015.1). GTDB lineage: Bacteria > Chloroflexota > Dehalococcoidia > GIF9 > AB-539-J10 > JAUUZT01. Next base: position 9,011 of record CAZZHQ010000030.1, read on the forward strand.
ACGTTTTAGTGACATATATTTTGAAAATGGCAAGATTAAATCGATAAACGTTTCACCAGCAATACTTGAAAGTACTATCAATTCCAGTAATGTTTTTGAAACAAGTGGATGTCCTGGCTGTAATAGACCAATGTATAATGAAAGGCCCAGAGGAGCGATTTATAATCACTCAGCACCGTTATCTAAGGATCAAGTAGGGAAGGCAAACAGAGAATTAAGGCAATACATACAATTGTTTACAGGTTGATGCTACTCTCCTGGTTAAATTAGTAAAGTAGAAGTCAAAACGAAGACCAGGTAAAACTGAAAATATATGAATTCTTCAACAGTGGTGTACGGGTTACCGGTGGTAATGAAGAAGATTTTATCGCATTATTGTTGAAGGCTCAGTAGTTACTATTTATCTATTCCGGGGCTAGAGCTTTTTGCTTTATGCTGAGAATTCCTGTCGGAGGGAAATCTATATGATTATTTGCTATTATTTTTACTGTGTTCACTTCGCGTAAACGTAAATGTAATGAAATCCCTTTTAGCGGTTTTTTATTAAGTTGTATTTCCAGAGGAGGACACTGAAAAATCTTAAAGTTGTGCCTCAACAAAGCACCATAACCATAGTGTGGTAATCCCCCACAGATAATCCCTTCCCCGAATTTTACGCCATAAAATCCGTTTAATCTTGAATAATACTCGCTTGGTAGTGTGGCAATTATGTAGTTATCAAAAGGTTTTATTTTCACCTTGATTTCTGTTCTTGGGGATTCTATTTTGGTATTTTCGATTTCTACCAGTTTGTATCCTCCTTTTGCTCTTATAGCATCATCAGGGCTTCGAAGTTCTAAATGAATGTGGGGGTCTGTCCATGACTTAAAATAATTGCTCCATACCAGTGTGCCTAATTCATCACCTACCTGAACCAGTTCATTTACTTTTATTGTTGGTTTTATATGGAGTAACTTGGCATAGATGTCCTTATTTTCTGAGCATTCAATTAGGGTTAGATAGTCTTGTCTAAGCTTGATAATCTTCTTGACGACGCCCTGTATAGGGGAGAGTGAGGAATATAAATCTATTGTGCATCCAGTTTTATGAGAAATATACGGCGAATTAAAAAAAGAAAACTTATCGAGTACGTGGATACGCACGCCTTGTACCTTCAATACTTCCCTCATTATTGAATAAGTCATCTTTACTGTTTATTATATCAATCAAGTTGAATAATAAATTGAACTCGCTAAGAACTATGACACTAAAGGTATATCACCCCATCCCAAGATTTCCCCCGATATCTATATCTGGTATCAGATGCACATTAAAATGCAAGCACTGTAGCGGTCTATATTTAAAGGGTATGCAGTCAGCAGATACACCAGAGAAATTGATAAGGGCATGCCAGGAATTAGATAAGAACAATGCTGTGGGGACTCTTGTGAGTGGTGGTTCAGATAATAATGGTCGAATGTTAAATTTAACGCGTATGTTGGGAGCATTGAGGAAAGTAAAGAAAGAAACGGATCTCATCATTAATATCCACCCGGGTCTAATTACTAAGGAAATAGCGCGTGAGTTGGCTGTAGATTTTGCCTCACTTGAAATACCAAGCGATACGGTAATAAGAAAGGTCTTTAACTTGGATGTTAGACGCCAGGAGTATGTGGAGACATACCATAATTTAAGTGATGCTGGTATAACTGTTGTTCCCCATATATGTTTATATACAGGGGAAGAGAGTGAACTTCTGAAAGATATTACCGGACTTTCGGTAATTGTAGTTATTGTCTTTACGCCTACTAGGAATACTCCTATGTCGGCAGAAAAATCTCCTGATGTAAAAGATATAGGTAGAGTAATTAATAATATCCATCAAATGTTTCCGGATACAGAAATCTCTCTAGGTTGTATGCGACCCAGGGGTGTTATGGTCAGGGAAGAAATTGAGATTGAAGCGTTGAAGGCGGGTGTTTCAAGGATGGAAATGCCATCTAGAAATACCATTCGCTATGCCATGAATTCAGGATATGAAATAAAAAAATTCGATGCATGCTGTGCGCTACCAGAGAGGTATGAACGGTTTGCCAGTTCAGGATTGGTTTGAAGTCGAGCAGGGTAGCGTAGCTTGATGGGAACAATCAGGTTGCTGACAGTGGCATGTCCAACACTGACATATTGAAAATGGAGGGAGAAAAAATGATGATTAAAAAAGAAGTTGTTGTAACAAAAAATGCACCCTCACCTGTAGGACCATATTCTCAGGCTGTGAAAATGAAAGGATTATTATATACGGCTGGCCAAATTGGGATTAATCCATCTACTGGGGTTATGGTACAGGATAGCATTGAGAATGAGACACGGCAGGTATTGGAGAATGTAAAGGCGATATTGGAAGAAGGTGGAAGTTCTCTGGAGGAGGTGCTTAAAGTTACAGTTTTTATTATAAACATGAGTGACTTTGCCAGAATGAATACGATATATGGCCAGTATTTCACCAGTAAGGCGCCAGCACGTAGCTGCGTTGAAGTAAGAGCATTGCCAAGGGGGGCAAGAGTTGAAATCGAAGCACTAGCAACGTGCGACTCGTAAACAGACTGAGGGACCAGTGCTCCTGTGGGCAACTGACTTATGGGAGAAAAGTATAGGATTATAAATATCACTGCTAAGCGCGCCTAGAGGGATTCGAACCCACGACCCCCGGTTCCGAAGACCGGTGCTCTAATCCGCTGAGCTATAGGCGCAAGGGTGAACGGTGGGATTCGAACCCACGATAACCAGGGCCACAACCTGGCGCCTTAACCACTAGGCCACGCTCACCATAGACGGAGATATTATACTGATGATTGATATTACTTTCAATTGTTACCGCTAAACTTATGTCCATATTTGACGGGAAATTGATTCATTTTATAGGATTTGTAGGATGAAAATAACAATTACCGAAGGACCTGCCATATGTTATGACTCCCTTTTATTCTTTTTAAAAACGCCTTTGTAGCATACACATTATTGGTATTGCTTTCTTATAGAGCTATATATAATATGAGGAAGTAAACAGGTTTCTTTTTTTGACAGCTCTAATAACCGGTGATATTATAGCTGAAGTCGCAGGAGTGTTCCTGCCGGGACTATATAAGAAACTATGGTCAACTTATTTAACTTAATGTTCAGAGAGTTGTGAGAGGTGGATGACCCTTATAGTTGGCTTATATTAGCTTTTATAGTCTGTTTGATATGTGCTGCTTTCTTTTCAAGTGCTGAAACTGCTTTTATATCTTTGTCCAAACTGCGTATACGATTTCTGCAGGAGAAAAGTTTCAAGGGTGCGAAACAATTGGCAAATGCTGCCGAAAGACCTGGTAGATATTTAGCTACTGTTTTGCTGGGTAATAATCTGGCGAATGTAGCTGCCGCGACATTAGGTAGCGTAATAGCAGTGGCGTTTTTCGGTCTTCCTTGGGGACCAATTGTCGCTACTATCGGGGTTACAATCCTAATATTAGTCTTTGGCGAGGTTATTCCAAAGACTATATCTGTTCATTATGCGCAAAGGCTTTCTTTATATTATATTGCCCCTATAACAATACTACAGTGGTGTCTTTATCCGGTTATCTGGATTTTAGAACGTATAGGGTTAGGCTTTAAAAAAATAGTTTCAGTAACTGATGATACATTGGTCACTGAGGGGGAGATACGGTCAGCTATTAATATAGGCGAGGACGAGGGAGTAGTTGGAGAGGGTGAAGCCAAGATGTTACATAAGATATTTGAGTTCACCGATCGACAGGTGGGAAAAGTAATGATTCCACGTACTGAAATCGCCTGGGTAGAACAAGGAACAAGAGTAAACGATTTCTTAGCTGCCTATGCCCAGGAAATCCCATACAGTCGCTTTCCAGTATATGAAGATAACACGGATAATGTAATTGGGATATTATCTGTTAAAGATGTGCTGTTACAATTTACAGTTGGGTCTACAGATAATGAATTGATTGTCGATGACTTGTTGCGACCAGCTTATTTTGTACCTGAAAGTAAGCGTCTTGGAGAACTCCTTACTGAGATGAGGGATAGTGGTAATCAAATGGTTATTGTTGTAGATGAGTTTGGTGGCGTTGCAGGTATGGTCACACTTAGTTTGTTGACGGAGGAAATTGTGGGTGACATACGACACGAATTGACCGGAGGGGAAGAAGATTTTATAGCCACTGGGGATAATACCTATCAGATAGATGGGGGCTTTCGTGTAGAAGATGCTAATGAGGAATTGCAGTTAGGGTTGCCATTAGGCGATTATGAAACTGTGGCGGGTTTTATTCTCAATCATCTTGGAAGGATTCCAAAGAAGGGAGAGCAGTTTAAATATCGGATTCTTAAATTTGTTGTGACTGAAATGCGAGGCGTAAAGATAGAAAAAGTTATGGTGACCAAAGTAAAAGATGCAGCGCCTGCGCCTTAGATTCGGACGGACTGAAGAACTTAAGTACATTTCGCATCCTGATGTGATACGTACTTGGGAAAGAAGTTTTAGAAGGGTTAACATACCTTTATCTTACTCGCAGGGTTTTACACCGCATCCACAAATTTCGATAGCGTCCCCACTAGCTATAGGAATGACCAGTGATGTTGAACTTATGGATATCAGGTTGACTACTTGGATGCCGCCTCAATCCTTAACAATGAAGTTGGCAGGCCAACTACCTCCTGGGTTTCAATTACTGGATACTTGGATAGTTGGATTGAACTTTCCTTCGTTACAATCCGTACTGGCCTTTGCAGAGTATATCGTGGTAATTAATACGGAACGAAATCGCCAGGATGTGCAGGATAGTATAGAATCATTGCTTCGTAAGAAAGAATTGACATGGTTTCATCATAGAGGAGAAAAGACGCATTACTATGATTTGCGTGCATTGATAGATGATATTTGGATTATAAATTGTAATAGTTCAGGGTACAGCTTGGGCATGAGACTGTGTTGTGGTCATGCTGGTAGCGGTAGACCTGAGCAGGTAGTCTCTGCACTGGGTTTTTGTCAATACCCTGTGTCAATTCATCGAAGCAAACTAATTCTGGAAGATTGTACAAGGAAATAGAATTAGAATAAGGTTATCGGGGAGAAGAATTAGTGAAACTCATCTTGGTTAGACATACAGAGACAATTTGGAATAGGGATAAGCGTATTCAAGGGGGGAGCAGCGATATTGCATTAAGTGAAGTCGGGATAAGACAGGCTCATTTGCTTGCTAAGTTTTTTGAAGGGGAAAATATTGCCGCCATAGCTTCTAGCCCTCTGCAACGAGCTTTGAATACGGCAACTATTATTGCGGAGCCTCATGGGCTGAGGGTTAAAGAAGATGCGGGTTTTAAAGAGCTTGAAGTAGGCGAACTTGAAGGCTTATCGTGGGCTGATCTGGGTACTTCTTTTACTCAATTTCTGTTACAGGAATGGCAAGGACAGGGAACAGGTAGTGTAAAAGGAGGAGAGAGTTTTGTGCAATTGCAGCAACGATCCTGGGATAGTGTTGAACAACTACGTAGAGAGTGTGACGGAGACAGCGTAATAGTAGTCAGTCATTATTTCGCCACTTTATCTATTATCTTTAAAGCTCTGGGATTATTACCAGAGTATCTCCCCAAATTCCGTATTGCCAATGGAGGTATAAGCATTGTCGAATTTACGAGTAATGGGCCAAGATTAACAGCATTTAATAACACTTCCTTCTTGAATTGTGGAAAAAGTTGAAGTAGTATCAAAAGTCTCCGATTATATCCGCCAACATAAGCTTCTATCCTCGCACGAGATAATAGTAGTCGCTGTTTCAGGTGGGGCAGATTCAGTTTGTTTGTTCCACTTATTAGTGGGATTGCGGGAACATCTCGACCTGAAACTTCACATAGCACATCTGAATCACCAACTCAGGGAGGCTGAATCCGAAGCCGATGCTCTGTATGTTCAGGGATTAGCCAAACAATTCAATGCACAAATTACTCTTTGCAAGCAAGATGTGCTGGCATATAAGAAAGGCAGGGATTGTTGCCTTGAAGAGGCTGCAAGGGAGTTACGCTATAAGTTTTTTTATGAGGTAGCTAAAGAAATAGGCGCAAAGCGGGTAGTGATAGGACATACTCAGGATGATAATGTAGAGACCGTTCTTATGCATATATTAAGGGGGACTGGAATTTCTGGATTAAGAGGGCTAGCCCCCTGCTCTACCTTGCCATATAGCCATGTGAAACCATCTCGATATGGAAGTATTCGCACAGAACAGCAAGGTGAATTACTGGCGATAAGACCACTCCTGAATATCACCAGAGAGGAAACCCTGAATTATTGCCATATACATAAACTATTGCCGAGAGCTGATTCGTCGAACCTCTTGTTATCTTTTAAAAGAAATAGACTTCGTCTTGAGCTTCTGCCTCTTCTTAAAGAATATAACCCGTGCGTAAATAACTCTATACTTCAATTAGCCGAAATAGCTCAGGCAGATTTGACCTTTATTGAAAGCCAGGCTGTTCAAGCTTGGAATAATGTAGCGAGATGGACGGGGGACATGATTATTTTAGATAAAAGGCGGACAATAGCCTTGCCGATATCTTTGCAAAGACAGGTGATAAGGTTTGCGCTGTCTGAAATACAGGGAGATTTAAGAGATATCGGGTTAAATAACATTGAAGCTGCAAGAAACCTGTTAGAAAAAAGTGTTGGTAAAGAGTTGCATCTACCAAATAATATCATCTGCTATAGTGAATATAATGAAATTGTAATCAGTCATGCAGACCAACAATCAATATGCTTAAAAACTACTGCAGACAAAACGGAAGACTCTCCAGTATCTTTAGACCAGGTATCTCTAAATATTCCAGGCGAGACCATTTTGCCAGGATGGAAAGTTATCACCAGTATCTTTCAGAAGTCGCATGGCTCACAAGGCCTATATAAGACAGAGGGGGGAGACCAGTTCATCGCAGATTTGGATATTGCTGTCACTGGAACACAACTCTTTGTTCGTAATAGAAAAACTGGTGATAGATTCCAACCCCTGGGTATGAAGTTAGCTAAGACACTCCAGAATTTTATGGTTGATACAAAATTACCCATTGCACAACGTAGTCAGGTGCCGTTGCTTTGTTCGTTGCAACAGATACATTGGATAGTGGGCTTTCGTATTGATGAAAGGGTTAAAATCACCAGTGACACCACTGAAATTTTGCATGTAGAGTTTATTAGATTGAGAGACTAGTAAAAACGGCATTGTATTTTCTGTGCGCGCGTATCACAACTTAATAAACGCATAGTTTCCAGGAACTACCTGGAGGTTATTGGATGAGATGAGAATATGTGATATATTTAACTCGAATTTCGTCGCCGAAATGGTAGCGATTTGGTTATGAAACAAGATAGAAGTACCCTCACATATATAGTTTCTGTATTCTCACATCCTGAGATCGTTGCGCAGTTTATTACAAGTAACAGACAGTAATCGTACTATATAATATATTTAATAACATAAATTAAGGAGGAAAGAGGAATAATGAACGGACAAACAGCAATAGCAAAAGTTTTAAAGATGGAGGGGGTAGAATTTGTTACTGGCTTCCCTATGAATCCGCTGCATGATGCTTATGCTAGCGAAGGTATTAGATTCATTAAATTCAGGATGGAACGCGCAGCTATAAATTGTATTTATGCATACACTCTTACTTCGTTTGGCAAACGAACGGGTGTCTGCTCAATGCAGTTTGGTCCAGGCGTAGAAAATACATTCCCCGGCGTGGCACAGGCATATGCCGATAACTGTCCAATACTAGTAATACCAGGCGGATATGGACGACATAGGCAGGGTTGGCAACCTAATTTTCTTGCCAGGGATAACTATAAAAATATTACAAAATGGGTGGATACGATTAATTTTGCTGATCGAGTACCGGAAATGATGAGATTGGCTTTTACTTATCTTAGAAGCGGCCGTCCAGGGCCTGTTATGCTTGAAGTGCCCATGGACGTTATGAAAGAAGAATTTGATGATTCGAAATTCCAATACAAGCCGGTAAAGTGGCATAAGACCCAGGGAGATCCGGAGGATGTTCGAGATGTAGCAAAGGCACTGATAGCTGCGAGAAATCCAGTCATACGTGCAGGCACAGGGATTTTATATGCGGAAGCATGGAAAGAACTACGTGAGCTTGCAGAGTTGCTTCAGATTCCCGTGGCCACATCGATGGACGGTAAAAGTTCCTTCCCCGAGGATCATCCATTATCTCTTGGATGTTGCTCACGGACAAGACCAGCCACAGTAGTACATTTCTTTGATAAGGCTGATGTGGTGTTCTCTATAGGTTCCAGTTGCTTGAGAGAGACGTATACCAGCCATATACCGAATCCGGAGAACAAGGTTATTATCCAATCGGCAATCGATGAACGTGACATCAATAAGGATTACAACACAGAGTATGCCATTATCGGAGATGCCAAGTTAGTGTTGAGACAATTAATTGAGGAAGCAAAGGTACAACTCGGGTCGGCGGGTAAGAAGGAAAATGTTGCTCTTCTTAGTGAAATAAAGACAATAAAAGATAAATGGTTGGCAGAATGGCTGCCAAAATTAACCTCTGACGAAGTACCTATCAATCCTTATCGCATAATTGGCGATATTCAAAAGGCTCTGGACGAAAAACAAACAATTATAACTCATGACGCAGGTACTCCAAGAGATCATATGGTTCCCATGTATAAATCTAACACACCAGGAGGATATATTGGTTGGGGTAAATCCACCACCATGGGAGCTTCACTTGGTTTTGCGATGGGTGCGAAACTAGCTCAGCCTGATAAAACATGTGTGGCTTTTATGGGAGATGGGGCTTTCGGAATGGTAGGTATGGATTTTGAGACTGCGGTCAGAGAAAAAATCCCCATAATTGTTATAGTTATGAACAATGGTACGTTAGGAATGTTTAGGGGAATAAATCCAATAGCCTCTGAGAAATATGGTCTCAATGTTCTATCTGGAGACTATAGTAAAGTTGCAGAAGGACTTGGAGGTTATACTGAAAGAGTTGAGAAACCAGAAGAGATTATTCCTGCAATACTACGTGCAAAGAAGGCAAATGACTCAGGAAGACCAGCGCTTATTGAGATCATGACTCAGGAAGAACTGGCAATGTCCTGTCCAAATTTTTAATCTGAATCATAGTTAGATAAACTTTAAGTTATTATACAAATAAAGGAGGAAAAAGAAGATGAAAGCAGTAACTGCCCAGGCGAAAATCTTAAAGAAGGAAGGGGTGAAATTCGTAACCGGTTTTCCGATGAATCTGTTACATGAAGCTCTTGCGATAGAAGACATTAGATTCATTAAATTCAGGACAGAGCGAGTAGCGGTCAATGTTGCTGATGGACTCAGCAGATCTTCATTTGGGGATAATATTGGTGTTTGTGTTGTTCAACATGGACCAGGTATCGAAAATGCATTTGCTGGCGTAGCTCATGCATTTGCGGATTCTGTCCCAATTCTTGTCCTACCAGGCGGTGCACGTCGACCTGAATACTCTGTAGTCCCTGATTTTAATATGAAGGCTTGCTACAAGGAGATAACTAAATACGTAGATACAATTGACGATGCAAGCCGAGTCAGTGAGATAATGAGGCGAGCTTACACTCAACTTAGGGCTGGACACATGGGACCGGTAGTTATTGAACTGCCATTGGGTGTAGCCAACGCAGAAATTGATGACGTTTCATTTAAATACGAACCAGTCAAACGGATGAAAAGTGGGGGAGATCCTGCTGACGTAAAAGAAGTTGTTAAAATGCTACTGGCAGCGAAGAGCCCTGTTATTCGTGCCGGTCAAGGTGTTCTTTACGCCAAAGCATGGGATGAGTTAAAAGCGTTTGCAGAGCTAATGGCTATTCCTGTGTACACTACTATGAATGGAAAGAGCGCATTTATGGAAAATCATCCGTTGTCTCTGGGATGTGGTGCTCGAACAAATACAAAACAGTCTATGCATTTCTTGAAGAAGGCTGACATAGTATTTGCGGTTGGTTCAAGTTGCACTAACGAAACCTTCACCAGTCCCATCCCAAGTGACAAAGTTATAATTCAGACGACTAGCGATGAGCGTGATATCAATAAGAGTTATGCTGTGAAGCAGGCAATTATAGGGGATGCCAAGATTGTATTGGCACAGCTTATTGAAGAAGCTAAGAAACAACTTGGTTCTGCAGGAAAGAAGGATAGTACTGCCATAGTCAAAGAAATTAAAGCTTTGAATGATGAGTACGAAAAAGAATGGGCTCCCAGACTTAATTCTAATGAAACACCCATTAATCCATACAGAGTAATCAGTGATATGCAAAAAGCTCTTGACATGAACAACACAATCGTGACACATGATTCAGGCAATCCACGAGATCAGATGGTCCCGATGTGGAAGCCGGTTATACCTGGTGGTTATATTGGGTGGGGTAAGTCAACCACATTGGGTCAGGGTATGGGTCTGGCCATGGGTGCAAAACTTGCTAACCCTGGCAGGACCTGTGTTTGGGTCGGAGGTGATGCTGCAATAGGTATGGTAGGTATGGACTTTGAAGTAGCTGTCAGAGAGAACATACCCATACTGGCCATTATATTAAATAATAGTGTACTTGGTGGATACGCCGATCATTTCCCGGTTGCCTCTCCTAAATATGGACTGAACATTCTTTCAGGGAATTATCCAAAGGTTGCAGAAGCTCTCGGTGCAGGCTTTACAGCTAATGTCACCAAACCTGAGGAAATAATTCCAACAATTAAGGCAGCAGTTAAATCTTTGGCTTCTGGCAAACCGTCACTAATAAATATGGTGACTGCTGAGGACCCGGTATTCCCAATGTACCACAACAAGTGGTAGAATAATTTACTAATAGCTAAGGTATTCCTCCCTCCAGCAAAGGCTAATTTGTTGGAGGGAGGAATTTATCATACCCATAGATTCTCTTATCCCCTGTTTTATTTATCAATGTAATTTGTGGTTCGTATCTCTAACCTTATGTGCTTTTAGGAATTTCTCTGTACGCTCTAATATAGTAATTCTGCTTCTGAGAGATTTACTACTAAAATTACATCAGATACTATATGGTCAAACTACAATTGGGAGAAATGATAGGTAACTATGCATGAATCTGAATTGCTCCTTGACCTGGCTATTGCATTTGGGGTTGCTTTGGGGAGTGGCCTCATTGCGAGATTGCTAAAGCAACCTGCTTTTATTGGTTACGTTCTGGCTGGCATCCTCGTCGGCCCATATGCTTTGGGTATGATCCAGAGCATAGATAACATACGTGTATTAGCTACTATTGGCGTAGTATTGCTCATGTTTACTCATGGCATTGAACTCTCTTTCAAAAAGCTAAAACGTATCAGAAGTGTAGCGATACTAGGCGGCGTTATTCAAATCTTGGCCACCACGTCTCTTGGGGTGATTATTGCGTTGTTGTTACTGGGGCAAGGTATTCGTGAGGCAATCGTTTTTGGTTTTCTGATATCTCTGGGTAGTACCATGGTGGTACTTGGACTGTTAAAGGATAGAGGAGAGACTAATTCAGTACATGGGCATGTAATAATTGGCATTATATTGCTACAGGACATGGCGGCGGTCTTTGCTATGTTTATTTTGCCAGCACTGGGAGAGGAAGGTGGCAACCTTGCACATGTTCTCGGTATAGCATTTCTCCAGGCTGGGCTTTTTACAGCTTTGATATTAGTTATCGGACTTCGGTTAATACCCCGCGTTCTCAAGGATGTTGCGCTGAAGGGTTCGCGAGAATTATTCATTATATCGGTTACTGCATTATGTCTCGGAAGCGCATTTGCAGCTAATTATTTTGGATTGTCAGCTGCGTTAGGTGCCTTTGCCGTAGGCCTTATGATAAGCGAATCTGAATTTGCACACCAGGCATTTGGAGATATGGTGCCACTACGAGATGTATTCGCAGCACTTTTCTTCGTGTCAATAGGCATGCTCGTTGATTTACAATTTTTGGTTATCAATATGACAACACTTATGATTGTGGTTGCAACTATTATCGGTGGGAAATTAATAATTACCTCGGGTATTGTCAATAGGTTTGGGTATAAAGGAAAAACTGCGCCTTTGGTTGGCGCTGGGATAATACAGATTGGAGAAGTTAGCTTTGTTCTGGGGCAATTATCACTAAATGCTGGAGTGATTAGTGCATATACTTATTCAATTATGCTTGGTAGTGCAGTAATAACCGTTATACTGACACCATTCGTATTCGCTATAGTTTCTCGAATTTGTGTCATGCGGAAAAGCACTGCTCATATTATAATCGAGGACGAAGAAAAGGGGTCTATGGCATTAAAGGCCTTGGTCAATCATGTTGTACTATGTGGTTATGGGCGGGTAGGTATCAACGTCGCAAAATTCCTTGAGCACCTTAATATCCCTTACGTAGTTATTGAGCTTAATCCGGTAGCGATATCCACACTTAGAGACAACATGGTGCCTTGCGTTTATGGTGATATTGGAAACCACAATGTCCTTTCTGAGGCAAGAATTAAACAAGCATCTATCCTGGTGTTGGCAATAGAAGATCCTGTGGCGATAAGGCTCGCTCTTGACCATGCTCAAAGAATTAACTCAAAAATAGATATAATCGCTCGCGCTCATAATGATGCTGAGTTCGAATTCCTGGAAAGTAAAGGTGTTTCGGAAGTTGTCCGTCCCGAAACGGAGGCGGGCATAGAACTGGCGAGGCATATACTATACCGCCTTGGCATTTCACCTGTCACTGTAGACAAGATCATCGGAAAACAGAGGGTAATACCTCGTACGGGCAGATAAAAGATAGAGCGAAAATATTCCCATGAACTCTAATTATGCAACCGATAATGAAATGATTGACCGTTATTGTTGCCGATAGTATACTTTCTTTATCAGTGATTCATAATTTCGGAGGTGTCCTATGAAATTGTCTTGTCGTCAAGGAAATTTTAGCAAAGGACTTGGCATGGTAAGTAGATCCGTAGCTACCAGGTCCACTTTGCCCATTACACAAAATATTCTGTTAACAGCGGAACAATCGCGTCTCAAACTGGAGGCTACTAATTTGGAGATGGCTACAACTTCCTGGATTAGCGCCAAGGTGGAAGAGGAAGGAACTATCACTATTCCGGCCAGATTACTTATCGATTTTGTTAACTCATTGCCGGATGAACTGATTGAAATCAATCTGCCTACCGATAGCCATATCTTAAAACTTGAGAGTGGACGTTCCAAGGCTCATATCAATGGCATTGATTCCAATGATTTCCCCCCTATTCCACAGATAAATGAAGGTACTACTGTTAAAATTGGGGTAGGTGCACTGAGAGATGCTATCGTTCAAGTTGTTTTTGGTGCCGCCACAGAAGAAACACGCCCTGCGCTTACTGGAGTTAATGCCGAGTTTGAAGGTGATAAACTCGTCCTTGCTGCGGCTGATGGCTTTCGTCTTGCTGTCCATACAGCTACACTTGACACACCAGTAGATGAGAAAATAACAGTTATTATCCCGGCTAGAACCCTTAGTGAAGTTAATCGGCTTCTTGGCGATCAAGAAGAACCTGTTGAAATAATAATCAACAAGCAGAAAAGCCAGGTACTATTTCATCTGAAAGATGCTGACCTGGTATCACAAATTATCCAGGGATCATTCCCCGATTATTCGCAGGTTATACCGCAAAGCTACGATACTAGAGCAGTACTGGATATCGACCAGTTTCAGAAGGCTACTAAAATGTCTTCTGTATTCGCCCGCGATGCAAGCGGTATCATACGTTTGGTTGTCACTCCAGGACCTGAACTCAACCCTGGAAAAATAACGATTTCTGCCCAGGCCGAGGAAGTGGGAGGGAATGTGACTGAAGTTGATGCCCAGGTTGATGGTGAAACGGCCAAGATTGCTTTTAACGTCAAGTATCTCAATGATGTGTTAGCAGTTATACGGCAATCCAAAGTGGCATTGGAGGTAACTACTACGTCAAGCCCAGGGGTCATTCGTCCTCTTGGTGTGGATAATTATGTACATGTAATTATGCCGATGTTTGTTCAATGGTAATAAATTTTAAAGGTACTGAGGCGGCTATCTAGCTTCTCGTCAGCCACTATGCCTTTTGCAGCACTCTTATTTTTCGTGGTTAGGTTACTTACACCATTATCATCTTTAGCAGAAATGGCATTGTAGTATTCTTTATTTAGTCGCTATAACAAG
>CAZZHQ010000031.1:0-1520 GCA_964654015.1 uncultured Dehalococcoidales bacterium
GCCGATTATTCAAAAATAAGTAAAGCAATAGTAGATGGGGATGAGGATGTAGTAGTTGAATTAACCGAGAGAGCATTGAATGAAAATATTGAAGCAAAGCAGATATTAGATGAAGGACTAATTCCAGGTATCGAGAAGGTAGGTGAACTATTCGGGGCAGGTGAATATTTTCTTCCTGAGTTACTGGTATCGGGAGAAGCCATGTCCAAAGCAATTGAAATACTGGAACCGTTTCTTACCAAGAGCGGTATACCAGCTAAGGGGAAGATTGCTATGGGCACGGTGCAGGGAGATGTGCATAATATAGGCAAGGATATTGTTATCATGATGTTGAAAGGGAGAGGATGGGATGTAACTGACCTCGGTGTAGATGTTGACCCTGAGACATTTTGCTCTGTGGTAAGAGATGGTGATTATCAAATACTTGGCTTATCCTCGCTACTGACCATGACTATGCCGGATACAGTTAAGACAATTGAGGCTCTAAAAGCAGCCGGATTAAGAGATAAAATAAAAATAATGGTTGGTGGCGCCCCGACGACACAGGAATGGGCTGATAAGATTGGAGCAGATGGTTATGCTAAAAATGCCTCTGAGGTGGCAAAACTGGCAGCTACCCTTATCGGGAAAGCATAGTGGGAGTATACGGTAATGCCGAAAATGACTGGACTGGAACGAATACTTACCACTCTGAAATTACAGGAGCCTGATAGGGTTCCTACCTTCGATGGAGTTCACAAGAAAGTACGAGATGCCATAACAGGTAGCCCGGATGCTTCGTATGCGGATTTCATTGATAAAGTTGATACCGACGCTATCTCGATTAGTCAGCGTGTATTTACCTGGAGCTATGAGCCGTTAGGGGTGAGCAAAACCGGCAGGCAATTGAAACGAGGGCAGTGGGGTGATGTCACCCAATTTACTGCAGAAGAAACTGGTGTTGTTATGGAACCTGGAATCAAATCCGAAAAGGATATAGATACCTATATCCCTCCTGACCCTGATGAGGAATGGCGATACGACTGGCTTAAACAACTGGTGAAGAGATTCAAGGGCAATCGTGCGATTGTTATAGGTTGTACTGACATTTTTGATGTCGCCAAGGAAAACTTACTTGGTGATAAGCAATACTACAAGGCCATGGTTAAAAATCCCAGTTTTGTCGAAAGAGCCAATCAGATAGCACTAACTTACCAGCTAAGGTACGTAAAAAATTGTATTGACCTTGGTGCAGATGTCGTCTTTGTGAATGGTGATTGGGCGATGACTCAGGGACCTATGGTATCACGGACGTTTATTGAGAAATTTATAGTCCCACCATTTAAGGAAATTGTGGAGTACTGCCACAGCCGTGGAGTACCGGTGATAAAACATACCGATGGTAATATCTGGCCCATCTATGACCTTGTGGTGAATACTGGTACAGATGGGCTCCATCCAATAGACCCTATGGCAGGTATGGATATGGCGGAAGCCAAAGCGAAATTTGGTGATAAAGTTTGTCTTTGTGGCAATGTGAG
>CAZZHQ010000031.1:1620-4680 GCA_964654015.1 uncultured Dehalococcoidales bacterium
GGATACTTACTACTTTGAAGTTGCAGGAACCAGATAGGGTCCCCACCTTTGATGGAGTTCATAAAAAAGTAAGGGATGCTATTACGGGCAATCCCAATGCCTCATATGAGGATTTCGTTGATTTTGTAGATATCGATGGAATACTAGTCGGTGATCGTAATGATTGCTGGAGCTATGAAAATATAGGTGTGAGTAAGACAGGCAGGCAGTTAAAGAGGGGGCAATGGGGCGCCATTGTTCAGTACACGGCGGAAGAGACAGGTGTCGTGATGGAAGCTGGCCTCAAGTCAGAAAAAGATGTAGATACATATGTGCCTCCTGATCCTGATGAGGAATGGCGATATGACTGGCTCAAAAAACTGGTTAAGAGGTTTAAAGGACAGCGGGCTATTATTGCTGGTTGTACTGATATATTCGATGTCGCAAAGGAAAATATACTGGGTGATAAGCAGTGCTATAAGGCAATGGTAAAAAATCCTGGACTTGTAGACTGGGCTATTGAAATTGCACTTAATTACCAGTTAGGGTATTTGAAGAATTCTATTGATTTAGGTGCTGACATAGCTTTTGTTAATGGCGATTGGGCGATGACCCAGGGTCCAATGGTATCACGTAAATTTACTGAGAGATTTCTGGTACCTCCTTTTAGAAAGGTCGTAGAGTATTGCCACAGTCGTGGTGTACCGGTTATCAAACATACTGATGGTAATATCTGGCCAATTTATGACCTTATTATTGATGCTGGTACAGACGGACTCCACCCGATAGACCCGATGGCAGGGATGGATATGGCAGATGCCAAGGCAAAGTTTGGAGATAAGATATGTTTATGTGGCAATGTAAGCTGTGCCTTCTCGCTGGTTTCAGGAACTGTTGAAGAAGTAATACAGGAAACAAAGGATGTAATAAAAAAGGCAGGCAAAGGTGGAGGCCTCATTTGCATGTCGAGTAACTCGGTTCATTCAGGTGTGAAACCGGAGAATTACGTAGCTATGATTAAGACGATAAAGGAGTATGGGAAATATCCACTGTCATTAGATTGAGCGGAACGAAGTAAGCCTGTTTTATTTGTCTTAGAGTAATGTGAACTGGTTATAGGAAGTGGTGCTTCTGGCACATTTGATGGTACTACTGCCTATACTAATTACGGAAGGAAAACGATTTCCGTATGGAAAGGGCAAATTAAAGGAAGGAAGTAAGCAGGGAATGGCGATAACTCCTAAGCAGAGAATACTGGCAACAGTCCAGGGTGAACGTCTGAGTAATGTTCCTCTGGGAGTACGAATAGACTTGTGGTATAACTACAATTTAGCCCATGACACTTTGCCTGAGAAATATAAGGGATGCAGCGAACTGGAAATTCTCAAGGATTTAGGTGTTGGTTTTCAACACCGCTTTAATAACTTACTTAAAGAGAAGTATCCGGGAGTGGAGGTGATTGAGGAAGTGGAGGGTTCCACTACAACAACGAAGTTTGTTACACCGGTGGGTACTATTCAGAGGAAGGTAGTATTGAATCCCTATGAAGGAGCTTTGGTGGGATATGAAACGGAAAAGCTCTTTAAGACAATGGAAGATTATCCCGCGATTAAATACTTGATAGAGAATACTGTTCCTTCAACTAATCCAGATCAGTATGCTAAAGCACGTGAGGAGATTGGAGAGGATGGGGTGATGATGGCAGGGGAGAGGTATTGCCCGGCACAGCATATCATGAGAGTAGTCATGGGTTATGAACAATTCTTCTATGAATTGAATGATCATCCTGAAGAGGTCGAGGAGCTTATTGAACTGGTAGCGTTTCTTAGAAGGAAACAGTATAAACTGATTGTGGACACTACTGACCTTGAACTTATTCGCGTGTGTGGAAACTGGAGTGATGATATACATACCCCGGTGTTTAAGAAATATTTTATTCCCTGGTTTCAGGAAATAACAGATTTTATACATGCCCATGGAAGATTCTCCTTTTGCCATCTTGATGGCGAGAGCAGAAGGCTTATTCCGTTTTTGCTGGATACCAACATAGACGTTTTTGAGGCGTGGTCTCCCTATCCCATGACGCAGGTTACCACTGCGGAGCTAAGAAAAGCACTGGGAGATAAAGCTACAATATGGGGAGGAATCCCTTCTACGCTTTTTGAACCTATGTACAGTGATGAAGAGTTTGATAACTATGTGATTAATATGCTCAAAGAAATAGCTCCCGGGAATCATTTTGTGGCAGGTATGGGGGATAATTTGCCTTTCGACGGTACGCTAGAACGAGTTAGTCGAATCGCCGAGCTCATAGAAAAACATGGTTCACTGCCGATAATGACCTGATAGACTTCACAATGACTTTCAGTTATCATTAAATCTGTTGTGTTACTGCAAGAAGTTTTAGAAATTTACCAATTAATAGATCAGCCGGGAAGGCCAATTAATCAAATTGCTGAGCTGTTATACAAAAACGGGGTCGAGAAAGAAAACCTCCAAAGTACAATAGTAAACGAAGAAAGCGGCTCCACTGATTTCATTAAGATTACTTTTCCTGGGAGACATGGTAAGCAAAAAGGGAGCAAAGCTCCTACCCTGGGCATTATCGGAAGGCTGGGAGGACTTGGTGCCAGGCCCGCGGTTATCGGGCTTGTATCCGATGGCGATGGTGCCCTGACTGCTCTTTCAACCGCATTAAAACTAGCCCGAATGCAAAAACTGGGCGATGTTTTTGAAGGTGACATAATCATCGCCACGCATATATGCACAAATGCCCCCACTGTAGCTCATGAACCCGTGCCATTTATGGGCTCTCCTGTCGACCTGTCTACAATGAATAACTATGAGGTTAATTCTCAGATGGATGCTATCCTGTCTGTCGATACTTCCAGGGGAAACAGAATAATAAACCATTTTGGCTTTGCTATATCACCAACAGTCAAAGAAGGATATATTCTTCGGGTTAGTGAGGATTTACTTACGATAATGGAAGTCGCTACCGGCAAGCTCCCTGTTACCTTCCCAATAACTACTCAAGATATTACTCCTTATGGCAATGGCCTGTATCATTTCAACAGCATC
>CAZZHQ010000031.1:4780-23169 GCA_964654015.1 uncultured Dehalococcoidales bacterium
ATGGTCGCAAATGTACATCCAGTACTTTTTCGCACCAGGATGCTACTCCGAGAAGTCCAATTTCATACATAGGAGCTCCAACCAGTTGAACTCCAAGGGGAAGACCGTTCTTGGCCAGTCCGGTAGGAAGGTTGATAGCGGGCACACCAATAGTTGTCCACGGTAGTTGCATTACTGGATTACCGGTGATGACTGCCAGAGGAGCAGGACCGGGAGCTCCCGGAGTAATTAGTGCGTCAAACTGACTCATTAAAAGTGAAATATCGACTCGCAGTTGAAGGCGCGCTTGCAGTGCCCGGGCATATTCAACAGCAGAGACATTCGACCCTTCCTCGAGCAACCCACGTACTGCATCGCTATATTTGTCCTCATTGCCATCAAACGTCTCCTGATGGTATGCATAGTCTTCAACGCCCAGTATGCTTAGCCTCGTTTCAGATACACTGAAAAAACTGGAGGGCAGAGTAACTTCTTGTACGTCGGCACCGGCCTCGCTAAATCGCTTCGCTACCTGCTCAGTATGGTGTCTCATCTCGTCTTCCGCATAATCAAAAAAGTACTGACGGACTAAACCCAGGCGCGGTTTTTGCCTGTCACCTGTTGAAGACAAGTAGTCAGGAACAGGTTGATTGATTGAACGAGGATCTCTTGAATCATAACCGGCCAGAACCTGGAGGACGAGGGCAATATCCTCAACATTTCGAGTAAATATTCCTACATGGTCCATAGTCCAGCTCATTGGCATAACACCGTACGTGCTGATTCGACCGTGCTCAGGTTTGAATCCTACGATACCAGTATAGGATGCCGGACGCAGTGTTGAGCCAACAGTTTGACTGCCCAAAGCAAGAGGGCACATGCGAGCGGCCACGGCTGCCGCTGAACCACTACTGGAGCCACCCGGAGTACGGGTAGTATTCCAGGGATTTCGTGTGGGAGCAGGGTCGAAATACGCAAATTCTGTAGTATGGGTCTTGCCTAAAATAATTGCCCCTGCCTCCTTCAGTCGAAGCACAGCGGCGGCATCATAAGTTGGCACAAACCCCGACCAGAGCGGTGAACCAGCTTCAGTACGTAGTCCTGCGGTGTAAAAGATATCCTTAACCCCGACAGGGATGCCACACAGGGGTCCGGGTTGTTTCCCACTGCTCAACTCTTTATCGAGACGACGTGCCTCTTCTTGAGCGCCTTCACGGTCGACGAGAGTCCATGCCTTGATTTCACCGTCCAGGCTATCAATTCTTTCCAGGCAGGAATTCAGCAGTTCTGCACATGATAAATTGCCTTCCTTAATCGCGGATACGGCATCTTTCACTGTCAGGTCAAATGGTTCTTCATTTAGCGCCATAGTTCATTTCCTCCTCTCGTTTCTCTCCAGGTTATTATCTTTTATCAGGGTATGCTATTGCTCTATTCCTTTCCTCCGTTTTCCATTTATCTTTTAATTACAAATTAGAGTTTAAGAGGCAGATGGTGGAAGCGCTACAGGGTCGAGAGGGCCAACCTGCCCAACTCTGCCGGAGATATAACATCCCGGCTAATTATCTACTTTTTTACACTAGCAGACTTAATATCATATTTTGGTGTTCTTCGAGTGCTAGTTACTTAGCTCTTTACGATTAACCCAGTTCTTTGGTTGTTTCCCCTGGAGAACCGCTGCTATTTCCTGAGCGGAACTTCTTCGCGCTCTCTCATATGAACCCTCTGCATATCCAGCACTATGGGGCACGATAATTACATTGTCCAGCGTTAAAATCGGATCATCGGTATCTGGTGGCTCTTTTTCCAGGACATCCAGGCCAGCCGCTAGAATCTTGCCTGATTTCAATGCGTTATACATAGCCTTCTGGTCAATTATCCCGCCACGGGCCGTATTTACCAGGTAGGCTGTCTCCTTCATTTTAGCAAAAACTTTTTCATCGAACATATGGTATGTTGATTTCATCAGGGGAACATGAATAGAGATAATGTCTGAAGACCTTAATAGCGTGTCGAAGTCGACCAGTTCGACGCCCAGTTTGCCGGCTTCCTCAGCAGAAACGTATGGATCGCTGGCTATGATTTTAAAACCGAATGGGCGAGCTCTTTCGGCAACGGCGCGTGCTATTGCTCCGAATGCAACCAAACCAAGAGTTTGTCCTCTTAAGTCGAACATGGGCTTCATCTGCGCCCGTCCCTCTATCCATTTTCCATTTATAACTTTCTGGTGAAGAAATACAACCCTTCGCTCAATCCCTAAAATCAGGGCCATCGCCTGGTCCGCAACTTCCTCCATGCAGAAATCAACGGCAGCAACGTTAGTAACGATTACACCATGCAGGGTTGCTGCCTCTACATCAATTTTATCGTACCCGACAGCCGCTTTCGCAATGATCTTGCATTTCTTAGCCGCCGATAATACTTTGTCAGTTATGTTGAAGTTCCCGGGTATAATGGCATCAGCTTCTCTAATGAGTTCACCGTAGATATTCTCGTCTTCCCCATCATATACTATAATCTCAGCATCTGCCTCTTTCACAATCTCTTCTTCGATACTTGTATCTGGTTTGAGGCTTGTAGCTGGCCAGATCTTACCTATCATTAGCACTTTGTATTTTGCCATCTATAATCTCCTTATATTTGTTGTTACTTTGCCAACCGGTTTTTAGCTGTAATAGCTCCCTATACTCTATGCAAAGCATCCTATTTTTGCTTATTGTTCTCCTGTTCTGCCCGGGTTGAATGCTAGAAAGGAGTATCCTGCAGGTAACATTGTGCCGTCTCCTGGTACTTTATTGTTTCAGTCTTGGTCATAGACCCGGAGGCAACCTGTCGGACCAAATCACATAATCTTTCTCCTGCTTGTTCGACGTTCTCTTTACCTTCAATAACTGTGCCACTAAAAAGATCCACACCCTCTCCACATGCCGCATAGGTTTTATAATTTGCCGTCGTCACCAGTTCTGGTGCCACTACGGTTGGCATTGGTGGTAGTAAAGTGTCTTCCAATCTGCCGCCGCCTCCAATCTGGTAAAGTACTATGGTGGCCCCCGCAGCTATATAACCAAGGAAGATGCTGGTGGGTTCCTGCCAGTTGTCCACGAAATAAAGTCCTTTGCCTGGTGGACATTCGGCATATTTGAGGACTCCCTGTATGGGACTGTCTCCACTCTTGGCTATAGCGCCCAGCGATTTCTCCTCCAGCGTTGAAATACCGGCAGCGATGTTAGCTGGTACCGGGTTAATATTTCTGATAGCTTCACCAATACGCTTGCCTCTTTCTTCTGTAGCCAACGCTACGTTTATAATGTCCTGGGCTACATTTTTATTAACGGCGCGCTTTGACAGGATGTGTTCCGCTCCAATTATCTCAGTTGTTTCCCCGAAAAAAGCGGTACCTCCCGACTGCACCACGTGATTGAAGAGCTGACCCATTACCGGGTTACCGGCCATGCCTGAAGTAGGGTCTGAGCGCCCACACTTTACTCCGATCGCCAGTTGGCTGTCATCGACTAGCTCTCGACGTATATCCGAGGCATCACGTACCATCTGGCGTGCCACGCGAATTCCCTTCTCGATAACATGAAGGGCATCGGGATATTCCTTGCTTGAGATGAATTCTACAGGCTTTCCGGTTTTACTAATTTCTGCGGCAATGACTTCAGGGTCAAGTTCAGGATAGCCCGCTCCCAGGCTTATGCTGTGTATGATAACCCCGGCCACGTTCGGGTTTTTTCCTAGCCCGGTTATCACCCGGGCAACTGTTTCCCTGTCCCGCTTCGACCGCCCGCTGCCACTATCGGCAGATATGAGTGTTCGTGTTCCATTGACGAATTCACAGATTTTATTAGATATTAATCCGCCCGGTAGTACGAGTACGTAGTTTCGCGTACCAACCGTGCCGTTTGCTCTACGATATCCCAGAAAACTCATAGTTCAACTCCTTTTCTATGCGATCCAGTCATCTTTAAATTTCAAATATATGACTTATAAGCCTGTCCGGATAGCCTATTGTAACGCTCGGATGGTACTGACACAATATCTTGACGCAAATTCTAGTGTAAGGTATGGCCTGAAAATACCAGTATATTAGCAGTTAGTATCAGGGCAAACGAGGCTTTTCCCAGCGAACTGCTACAAACGCTCCGGTATCCAATTTCTCGGATTGGCCCGACTGCTCGATTTTTATAGCCTCTTCAGGATTATCATCTTTCCGGAAGTGGATTACGCTTTTTGCTATACCCTTTAAGTGGCTGGAGCTTAATAATTCAAACGGTGACCTGAAAAAGGCATGACCCAATACGTGGTCTGGTTTTTTTAAAGTCATTTCCCTGCGACGGGTGGCCCAGGAACTGAGGCTATTTAAGGTGGCTACTACTATGTACCCACCGGGGCGCGTGACACGAACCAATTCATCTATGGCGCTTTTAGCGTCCGCGACGAATTCGAGGGCTGTGATGGATACGGACTTGTCGAAGGAATTATCCTTAAATGGGAGAGAAATCATATCACCTTGAATTTTGGAAAATGAATGTCCGGAAGTTGTTTTTATTGCATGTTTGAGCATCTGATCGGAGATATCAAGCCCAACAACCTGGGATTCTCTGTCCAGAAAATCAAGGGTAAATATTCCAGTACCACAGCCAGCATCGAGTATTTTTTCTTCCGGCCCGGGATCTAATAGTTCAAGTATAAGCCCTGCTTCTATTTCTTTTACCAGTTTCCCGATTGGTGTCGTGAACCACCGGTCATAACGTTCAGGCCATTCATCGAAAAGTTGTTTATTGGTCATCATAACGCCTCATATTAAACAGTCCGATATAGCTATATAACTATGAGTCAGTATAGCACATACTTCAGGACTGCTAAACGCTGGGAGTAGCGATAAATAGCTAGCGATGCGTTATTAAACGATATGGTTCTTTGTATAATTTCAGATATGCA
Organism: uncultured Dehalococcoidales bacterium; assembly: GCA_964654015.1. Taxonomy (GTDB): domain Bacteria; phylum Chloroflexota; class Dehalococcoidia; order GIF9; family AB-539-J10; genus JAUUZT01. The sequence goes on from CAZZHQ010000031.1 coordinate 9,704, forward strand.
CCTCTTTAAGAATGTCTGGTTGACGGCAAACAATTACAGATATAGAATGGTTATGTCACAATGTATACAAGGGTGAAGGTGATCTTAAAAAAAAATAAGGAGGAAAAGAAGATGTTAGATATAGTGAGAAAAACCCTTTTATTAGGAATCGGTCTTGCTGCTATGACCAGGGATAAAATTGAGGAAGTGGCTAAGAAGATTGCGGAAGAGGACAAGCTCTCCGAGGAGGAGGGCAGGAAACTGGCTGAGGACCTGCTAAATCAGTCGGACGAGGCAAGAAAAAACCTGAAGGAGCAGGTTGAGAAGTTTGTGGATAATACCCTGGATAAATTGAAAAGCCAATCCCGCAAAGACCTGCAAAATCTCGAAGAGCGGGTCGCAAAACTGGAAAAGCTGCAAAAATTGGAATAGCATCGAGTTATAGTTGGGATGGCATAAGGTTTGCATCAACTACTATAAAATGGATATGAAATAATGGTTCCCAAAATTAGAACAATAGGTTCCGCCTATAAACACATTAAGCGTTATCGAGATATTGTGACTGTGCTGGTGAAGCACGGTTTTGGAAACTTGATTACTAACAGCAATCTTCTGAGGCACGTTGATTTAGGCAAGAAACTACACAAAAGGCAAGCTGATGAAAAGATTGGGACTTATTCCAGATGGAAACGGATACGATTAGCACTGGTAGAACTCGGCCCAACTTTCGTTAAGGCTGGCCAGATAATGAGTAACCGGCCAGACCTGTTGCCTCAAAAACTTATTGTTGAGCTTGAGAAATTGCAGGATTTGGTGGCTTCCTTCCCTACAGCAGAAGCCAGAAGCTTGATTGAAGAAGAACTTGGCGCAACTATCCCCTCTCTTTTCAGGGAATTCACAGACATTCCTATTGCTTCAGCCTCGATAGCGCAAGTCCACAAAGCCGTACTTCTGAGTGGGGAGGAAGTGGTTATCAAAGTACAACGCCCAGGAATAAAACAGGTTATAGAAATTGATGTGGAAATAATGCTTCATATAGCTTCATTGATGGAGCGGCATCTCCACGGGATGGACATAATAAATCCCGTAGGTATAATCAGAGAATTTGAACGGACTATCAAGAAAGAGATTGACTTCACCGTAGAAGCTATGCACGTTAGTCGGTTTAGCAGGAACTTTCAGGCGGATCCGACAATCTACGTGCCAAAGGTCCATAGAGATCTCAGTACCAAGAAAATCCTTACTATGGAATTCGTCGACGGCATTAAAATCTCCAATGTCAATGCTCTTATAGAGGCGGGTAATGACCCCAAAGCCATTGCCAGTCGTGGCGCCGATCTAGTCCTAAAACAGATATTCGAACATGGCTTCTTTCATGCTGATCCGCACGCAGGCAATATCATGGTTCTAGATAACAATATCATCTGTTTTCTTGATTTCGGCATGATGGGAAACTTGTTATCAAGGCATAAAGAATGCCTGGATAACATAGTGATCGGAATTGACAATAGAGATGGGAAGAGAATTATAAGAGCTATCCTACAACTGTCGGGGATTAGGCATATCGAAAATACTGACAGGTTGGAACATGAATTGACTGACATGATAGACGAATACTATGACCAACCATTAAAAGACATAAATATGGGTGAGCTATTGACCAGTTTTTTTGAATTAGTGGTTGCTCATAAAGTGAAATTACCACCAAACATGTATTTATTGGTAAAAGCCTTGATTACCATTGAAGGAGTGGGCAGAGGCATAGACCCAACCTTTGACATGATGAGCCGTGTAAAACCATTTGCCAGGAAACTGCTGAGAGACCGTCTAAGCGCTCGCAAGTTGGCAAAGGATGTGTATTTATCAGCCTCAGAGTTTGCTCTTCTGGCTCGTGACCTGCCCTCTGAAATAAGAGAGATAATTGAGCAGATTAAACTTGGAGAAATCAAGATAGAATTTGAGCATAAGGGGCTAGAGCCAGTTTTAAATAAAGGCGACCAGGTCAGCAACCGTATCGCACTTTCAATTCTTCTGGCTGCCTTGATTGTCGGCTCTGCACTCATCGTCCTGTCCAAAACACCTCCTATGTGGAGGGGAATTCCCCTGGTTGGAGTAATTGGTTTTTCTGGAGCCGGTATAATGGGTTTCTGGTTGCTTATTTCCATACTGCGGCATGGTAGAATGTAAGCGGAACAGGAAGGAAACGCACTAACAGATACAGTTTATAGAGAAGACAATAAGAAGCCCTGAGTAACCTCGCTACATCCTAGAAAGACCCGTACCACTTCCTCAGCTTCAGCTTACTTACGCTTCGGACCTGGATCCTAACCTTTTCCAGCCTCTACTTCCTCAGTGCCCGACTGTGCTCTCTGGGCATTAGTCCGATTACTCAGGACAATTTCAAATATAATGAAAGTGGTGGAGCTTGTCAAATTACTATAGCTTTGATGTTAATTACCTCAATAATTTTTTATAAAAAAAAAGCATAAAATATCCCGTAAATGAGTCACCTCGGCAACCATAAACTTAAAGCCCTCTTCGAGAGAAATGAGATTGCGAAAACCGTAGCTGGGATAGCTTCTAAATAAATTACGACTATTATTAATAAGATGCTCCTTACAGGTATTCTCAAGGGTTCTTTATATTTATGGCAGACCTGATTCGCGAGCGTGATACGAATGTGGAAATAGACTTCATCCCTTCCCTATCTCTTTTATCACCATAGATAACGAAAGAAGTCCTGTTTAGGTTAATATATCGAACTTGACATGACATAAATAAAGGTTACAATAGAATTAGCTGATTATAACAACGGAAGATGTACAGATGAGCATAGAGTGGTTTCGAGATCTGGTAATTTGTATCTTTGGCGTTATGGCCACTGTAGCGATAATTTTGATCACGGTCTTGGTGGTTTCACTGTACCGCAAATCCAGAAATGTGCTTCAATCGGTAGAAGCTACTTCAAAAAATATCCATGAGATTACTTCGTCACTACGGAAAAAATTCATCTCACCTATTGCTGGGATGGGAGCTTTTATTCAAGGTATATATAAAGGCATCGAAGCCATCGACAAAATATTTAGTAAAAGGAAAGGAGGAAAACACAATGGATAATGATGTATTTCCTGATTTATTCACTGGCTTCATCATTGGTGCCATCGTGGGAGCTGCTATTGGCTTTCTCTGTGCCCCTCTTACTGGGAAGGATACAAGAGAGATAGTTAAAGAAGGGGCAATTAAAATCAAGTCGCGAACAGCCGAACTAGCAGAAGATGTTAGAGAGGTCGCCGTCAAAACTGTTGAAGATGTTAGAGCGGTAAAAACTGAGGCCATAGAGAAGGCTCATGCCACGAGAGAATGAAGCTTCACAATAGCCCTCACCTACTAGGAAAATAAGGCGGCTGCTTATAGAAGGCTGAAGCCATTTCTTAGATTGAAAAGGGGGGCATGGAAAGAAAACCACGCCCCCCTTTTATTTCACTGCACATATCATCGAAGTGTTCAATTGATATAACGAGCAGGCTTTTGTTAAGTATCCGAATTAGAGTATCTTGTCTACTTCGACTTTATCCTCAGCGGTCAGTTTCCATTCCGCTGCAGCCACATTGGCTGACACTTGCTCGAAATTCATCATTCCAGCGATAACTGAACCTAACCATGGATAAGAGAGCAGCCAGGCTATAGCAAGTTCTCCAACAGTGTGACCGCGCTCTTTTGCAAAGGATTCCAGTTTTTCCAGTTTATCGTAGTTATCGTCGGTGATGATGTCATCATAGATTGAGAAGGGCTTTGCGAACCGCATATTTGCAGGTATCTTCTGTCCACGATGATATTTGCCCGTCAGGAAACCGCTGGCAAGTGGGCCCCATGGTACTACTGCGATACCATGAGCTTCGCAACAGGGGACCAACTCCTTCTCGATGCTGCGGTCAAGCATGTGGTATTTTGGTTGCACTGCAATGAAGGGTTCCAGGTTGTGAGCTTTGGAGGTCCACGCTGCATCGCTAAGCTGCCAGGCATCATAGTTGGAGCATGCTAGATAACGCACTTTACCACTTTTAACCAGGTTATCCATTGTGCGTAAGGTTTCCAGTATAGGGGTTGTGGGATCGTTCCAGTGGATATAATACAGGTCGATATAGTCGGTGTTAAGGCGTTTCAAACTTACATCCACTGCCTTCATAATATAATCTCGTGAGCCGCCTTGCTGGGCTGGAGATAATGTTCGGGGGTAACCAAATTTCGTTGCGATAATAACCTGGGAACGTTTCCCTTTTATGGCTTGACCTAATATTTCCTCAGATTTTCCATTAGCATATAACTCAGCGGAATCAATGAAATTTATACCCATGTCCAGGGCATGGTTAATAACCTTAATGGATTGTTCTGTATCAGTTCTTCCACCGAAGTTATTACCCCCCAGCCCAATTTCAGAGACTTTTAGCCCAGAGTATCCAAGTCTACGATATTCCATTCTAACTCCTTTCCAGTGCCATATTTTTGTGCAAACATTATAGGACAGTCTATTATCATTTAACAAGCTGATAAATTGCGACCGTATTAGAGAAACCTTTACAACCCAAGTGATAAAACATGCTAATGTGAATGCTGGCTGGTTATTCAGACAAAGGTCAATTAGTTAATGCCCAGAGCCATTTGGATTTCCGTTTTGGCAAATTTGTCGGTTTCTCGCAGAAGGCAACCCTCTAATATTATACGAGCCTGGTCCCCTCCAATCTTTCCCAGAGCCCAGGCGGCGTAGCCGCGAACTAAACCTTCCGTATCTTGCATAGCTTGTGCGAGGTCAGGAATATAGCTTGAATCACCGGTATTCCCAATGGCAATGGCAGCATTCCGCTGAAAGTACTTCTTATGTTTAATGTAGTTATACATCAATGGTTGCACTCTTTTGATGAAGAACTCGTCGGTTAGATTCAAAAGCTTGCTTAGTTCAAAATCTTCGGCTATCCTGGTCAGGAATTCGTTTTGAGGCAACTTTGCCTTTAACCTCTGCTGGTTTCTGGGGCATACTTCCTGACAGATATCGCAACCATGAATCCATGTCCCCATCTTCTCCCTGATTTCAGGCAGGATATAGCTTCCAACCCTTCCTGAGGAACCATCCTTTTTATCTTGAGTACTCCAGTGATTAAATCCGATGCAGCGGCGCGGGTCAATCTTCATGGGCTCGTAGAGAGCGCCGGTTGGACAGGCATCAATACAGATGGTGCATTCAGGCGGACATTTTACCTCGTAGCTTGGTTCGTCATACTCAAGCCCGATATCGACGACGAAAGCGCTTACCATGATGAATGAGCCTATCCCTTCAGCGAAAGTGAAGCCGTTCTTTCCATAGGTGACTATGCCTGCCCGGCATGCCGCCATGCGCTCAGGGACCCTCAGCTCAGGGTCTACCTGAACCCGGCATCCATTACTCTCCAGGAATTCCCGCATCAATTGAGGTCGAGCTCCATTGATGCGGTGACGGGGTGCAACATAGCACCTGGCTTGATAAATGCGACCTATCTTACCCACAAGTTTCTCCGGAAAAGACTCTCTGGCATAATCGTATACTGTCATTATGATGGACCTGGCTGAGGGCATAACACTTATGGGGTCAGCGCCTTTGAGTGGTTGAGTGGGGCGGTTAACGTAAAAGTCATACATATCCTGTCTTGCTGTGAGTTCAGTGATATACCCAGGAAAGGGATCGGCGGTGGTGATACCCACCCGGCTGTAACCCAGGTCAAGTGCGAAATCTTTGATGTCTTCAGTAAGTGACATTGCTTTTACCCCTCTTCTGATTGCGGCGGTATAACACTCGCAAGTAGATTATATACTTAAAGCATAGCATTTCCCTCATGTTTTAAGCGTGGAGGGTTCCTTATGTTATTTTTTTCAACTCTGAAGTGATCCACAATGATTGTTTCTGTCAGGTATCCTTGATATTATGTGGTTGGCATACGAAAAAAGATAAGGCAAATATTATGGGCATGGTTCAATTAAAGATTCCACCTTGGATTGCCAGTATGTTGAATACTCCCAGCTCTGATTGGCTAATCCTCGAAAAAGAGATAGAAAAGGGAACTACAATAGGCGACTTATTATCGGAACTGGCTCTGAATAACAATGAATTCAAAGAAAATGTTTTCGATCCGGACACAAGCAAAAGCAGTGGACAGGTGATGGTTTCCCTCAATAAAAGTATTCTACACTACTCAGACATCGCAGAAACTAAACTAAACGACGGAGATAGCATAATGCTCCTTCCTGTACATCTTGGAGGTTAAAAATGAAAAGGAGGAATCAATATTGTGAGTAAATTTCATGGCTACGCTGGAAAAATCCTGAGGATAGACCTCAGCAAGGAACAGATTACTGAAGAGGAACTTGACGAGGCAACGGCAAGGAAGTATATAGGTGGAACCGGGATAGGGGTGAAGTATCTCTATGACGAGGTTCCGCCGGGTGTAGAGTGCTTGGATGAAGCTAATCGCCTTATTATGGCTTCCGGACCGCTGGCGGGAACCAGGGTGGGAGGCTCGGGCACCTTTTCTATTGTAACCAAGGGTTGCCTTACCAATGGGGCTGTCGCCAGCCAGGCGAATGGATTTTTTGGAGCTTTTCTTAGATTCTCCGGTTTTGACGGTATTGTCATGCAGGGCAAGGCGAGCAGATGGGTCTACTTATATATCCACGATGGTAAGGCAGAACTGAAGGATGCCTCCCATCTGATAGGTAAGGATACCTGGGAGACCGATACCCTGATACACGAAGAGTTGAGTAAGAAGGAGCGAGAGCTAAGTGTCTACTCCATAGGTCCGGCAGGCGAGAATCTGGTAAAATTCGCTGGCATATTTGGGGATAAAGGTCACGCTGCTGCCCACAATGGAAGTGGTGCCGTTATGGGCTCAAAGAAACTGAAGGCAGTAGCGGTAGAACGTGGTACGGCAAAACTGGACCTGTCAGATCCCAAAACACTTTCGGCTGTAGCTAAGCAATTACACGAAAACATAGTAAATGACCCTGTGCAAAAAGAGGGTGTATACCGCTGGGGTACACTCAGTGGAATAATGAGGGGTGCCGGCTCGTACATTCCCGTAAAGAACTATACAACAAATGTCTTTGAAATAAATAGTGACGACCTGGAAAAGTTTGGAGGGGCTTACATCCGAAGTCATTTTCAGGCTAAGCCGCATCCTTGCTGGGCTTGCCAAATGCATCATTGCCATGTGCTCACAATACCAGATGGGCCGTATGCCGGGTTCATAGGGGAAGAACCGGAATACGAACAATTCGCCGCTTTTGGCCCCGCAATAGGGCAGACTGATGTGGCAGCAGCTGTAGTTATGGCTAATGAGGTAGACCGTCTCGGCATGGATACCAACGAGATGGGCTGGCTACTTGGCTTGGTAATGGAGTGTTACGAGAAAGGCATCATTACCCGGAAAGATACTGACGGACTGGAGATGACCTGGGGAAATGTAGAAGCGACACGAGCCATGATGCGCAAGATAGCCCATCGGGAAGGGTTTGGCGATATATTAGCAGAGGGAACAATGCGTGCTGCGAAACGTATCGGGGGAGAGGCTCCGAATATGGCTATACACACCATGAAAGGGAGCACCCCACGAGGCCATGACCACCGGGTCAGAACCACGGAACAGTTTGACACCTGTGTCTCAGATAGCAGTACACTCGAAGCTAGCCCAATGGTAGCCAAACCCGCTGATTTCAATGTGCCTGATATTCTGGACTATTCTTCAGGGAAGCAGGTATCAACAATAGAAGGTAATCTTAAGGGGTCAATGCAGTTTGAGGACTCTCTGGGGGTCTGTCGTTTCACTACCAGGACTGACTTAGAGTTACTTACAGAGGCAGTTAATGCAGCTACAGGCTGGGATCTAAACCCGGCGGAGGCGATGCAGATTGGCCGCCGGACTATAGCCTTGCTGCGATCTTTTAATATCCGTCATGGGCATACACGGGATGATGACCGCCCGTCGCCGCGCTACGGTTCCACTCCTGTAGACGGTCCAATGGAGGGAAAGAGTTTTAGCTCCGAGTGGGACGATATGCTGGACAATTACTACCGGATAATGGGCTGGGATGAAAAGACAAGCAAACCTCTTCCGGATACACTGAGAAGCCTGGGATTGGAGCATATAATTCCTGATTTGTGGTGAAGTGAGGTTGGATGTCAATTATGGTTGCAGTGCTGAAGTGACTACATGATGTTGATATTGCACTTTCCAGTTTAGTCATTAATTCTCTACACGATGGGGTGCAAAGCGCAACTTGCTGTCTGTCGACGAACAATGTTTGGTTAGGTGCCACAAGCAAGGAACTGTGATAATTAAACTCGCAGGCAAACCACTACCTTCCATGCTATAATGCAGCAAGTCATCGTCGGTCAATACAAAACTATTTAGCAAGGATGAATTTCCTGGGACAGTTGGTATCCGATTGACACGCACAGATATTATTTCAAGTCAGCTTATTGCTAACTCCACGCTGTGCACCCAATTTTGCTTAGAACAAGTCCTTATATTTTTGTAACTGGCCTGATAGAGTTTGGGACGGTCGGCGATGAATGCTCGGATCTAGGTTATACTGACGCTCAATGACATATAAGATATGCAGACGGCAGGCGTTGCTGAAAACAGGACGGTTGCGCTGGTAGTTGATGCGACTTATGATAGAAAATAAAACAGGGTTGTGTGCATGAAAGAGTTAACAGGAAAGTCGTCCAGGGTATTTTACGGCTGGTGGATTGTCGGCGCGTGTTTCTTACTTTCTCTATATACAGGTGGGACTTTTATCCTCGGGTTTACTGCCTTTTTTGAGCCAATTGCGAATGAGTTTGGCTGGAGCTACACGCAAGTTTCACTGGCTGCATCACTACGGGGCGCGAATATGGGGCTTCTTGCCCCTCTCATGGGTTTCCTTGTCGACCGTTGGGGTCCAAGACGGCTGATACTTGGTGGGATTGTTCTTCTTGGGATTGCTTTAATTCTGCTAAGTCGTGTCACGTCTCTCAGCATGTTCTATGGCACTTTTATCATAGTCGCCTTTGGCATCAGTGGTCTCAGCCCCACGGTATTTATATCAACAGTGAGTAACTGGTTTCGGAGAAATGCAGGTATAGCCACCGGAATAATGGCTTGTGGCTTTGCTTTAGGTAGCCTGCTGGTCCCGATAGTTGTCAGACTCATTGACGTATATGATTGGCGGACTGCCATTTTTATTCTTGCTGTGTTTACTTTTATCATAGGTGTACCACTGTCACTCCTGTTCAGGCACAGGCCGGAACAATACGGATACCTACCTGATGGTGACCAAATAAATACCGTAATTCATTCAGAGAAACCAGGTCAAGGAAAGGCTATTGAGGTGGAGGTGAGTATGGGAGTGAAGGAGGCACTGAGGAGTCGCGCCTTCTGGCACATCGGATTGGCAATGGCACTGTTATTTCTTCCATTAAGTGCCGTAGTTGTACACGTGATGCCTTATCTCAGCAGTGTTGGTATCACAAGGTCAACCTCAAGCATGGTGGCAACTGCTATACCGCTGGTTAGTATCGTTGGCCGTCTTTCTGCCGGCTGGCTTAGCGACAGGCTTAACAAGACACGAATAGCAACCGGGTTCATTATCTTAGTGGGTTTGGGGCTTGTATGTTTTAGCTATGTTCTGAACGATAGAATGTGGCCCCTCATACCCTTCATTATCCTTTATGGTATTGGCTGGGGTAGTAATTTACCAATGAGAGCAGCTTTGATGAGGGAATACTTTGGCAGAAGTAACCTTGGCACTCTATTTGGCTTCATGATGGGCTTTGTAGCAATGGGTGGTGTTATGGGCCCAATTATTGCGGGGTGGGTATTCGACAACTGGGGCAGTTATCATGCGGCATGGTTGCTGTTTGCCTGTATTGTTCTAATATCATCGATTATTATGGCAACCACACCATCTGTAGCCGCTAATGTCCGGCGGGGATGATAATTGGGAGTATTTTCAGGACACAAATTAGCGGTTTGTTTAGTGAATTAACAAACAGACATCTGTACAGTTTATTTAGTGAGCGTGCAGGTTAACTAGAAGAGAAAGATGATCATATCATATAAGTGGAAGGTTATGGTGGTTGGTGCCCTTGGTGTGTTTTTGTCTACTATGGATCTTGGGATGATGCGCATTGCCTTACCCGCCCTTGGAGAAGCATTCGGTGTAGGGCCAAATAGCGTCATCTGGGTACAGCTAATCACCTTCATGGTAGGAGCAGGGATGACATTAACCATGGGGAGAGCAGCCGATATGTACGGGAGAAAGCGGGTTTTTTCTCTGAGCTTGCTGATAATGGGTGTTGGACTCTGTTCATGTTCGTTATCACAAAGCTTTGGACAATTACTGGCTTCTCGTTTTATATTATCTATTGGTCTTGTTGTGTCGCTGGCTACAGCAACTGCCATAGTCACTTCGGCGTTTTCTTCCCAGGAACGAGGAAAGGCTCTTGGGATAATTGGGGCAGTGGCTTCTATGGGGCTTCTCAGCGGTCCGGCAATTGCAGGGATTCTGATTGACACCATTGGTTGGCGCTCCATCTTTTACCTGAGGCTGCCGTTCTCTATGCTTGTCATGCTACTTGCTCTTTTCGTACTGGAAAAGGACCCATCACCTAAACATACAAGCCGGTTTGACGTCGCAGGGGCAGGGCTTCTTTTCCTAGCGATTCCTTCTTTGCTGTTTGTATTGAACCGCGGCCAACACCTTGGCTGGAACTCTCCTCTGGTGGTTATACTTATCATTGTTGGACTGGTACTGCTGGGACTGTTCATTACGGTAGAACGAAAGGTGGCACAACCGGTACTGGAACTAAGGATGTTTTCAAGCCGCTTTTTCAATAGTGTCAGTGGCAGCCATATATTAGTTTATATATCTACTACCGCTGTTGATTTCACCATGCCCTTTTACCTGGTCCAGAGTATTTCTCTTTCGACCGCTGAGGCAGGCTTGCTGCTTGTTACTATTCCTGCTATGAGCATGATAGTCTCTCCTTTCAGTGGAAGGTTATCAGATAGGTGGGGAACGCGCCTGTTATGCGGGATTGGTCTTGCCCTGATTATGCTGGGTATATTGTTGCTCCGGAGACTTACCATCGACAGTTCAGTTGCCGGAATAATGGTATCGCTAACTATTGTTGGTCTTGGTATGGCACTTTTCGTTGTACCAAATACCAGTGCTATTATGGGTGCCGTATCACGTGAGAAGCTTGGTTCGGCTGCTGCTATGGTCAATTTACTTCGTCAGCTTGGCATGTCGATTGGGCTTGCCATAGCTGGCAGTTTCTTTGCCTCCGGTAGCCTTTCACATTCTACGAAGCTATTATCCCAGGGGGTAGCAGAGGATGTCGCCATGAAGGTATCCATAACAGCGGGTATGCATTACTCTCTGCTGATAGCTCTGATATTTCTGGTGCTGGGTTTTATAATTTCTTCTCTTCGTGGGAGAGATAAAAAGACACCTGATTATTAGTGTTTGTATATGTCTGATAGGCAAAGCGATGAAATAGTTCGTAACCATACACGAAAAGAAGTAATGTGCAGAAGGTAGCAATCTGGCTTTTTGTACAGTTTGGAAATGGTACTGAGAAGGAATGCTTCTTTAGTCAACACTACGCTTGAACCCTCAATACGTCTGATAAGAGTTGCGTAACCTTTGCTTTATTGTACTTTCCAATATATTATAAAACTAATTAGATTCATATCTGTGAGTAAATAAATATCAAAGCTGAGGTTCTTAGTGGTCAAGGAAGGTAAAGCTGCGGAAATTGCCAAGAAAGAAGGACTGACACCCGAAGAGAGAAAAGAAGAACTCTTGAGAGCAGGACTCGACTTTCATAAAATACCCGAAATTCCTTGGCTTTTAATTACATGGGTAATTTGGGGGATATTATGTTTGCTTCCCACTGCTGCGAATGTTTCGCACCTAGAAGCCCTAAGTTTTGCCATTAATCTGTATGTAATAAAACTCCCAATGTGGCTTGTTTGGATAGCTGTGGCTCTGTTGGCTGTTCTCATGTTCTCACTGCCCGTCTTGCACTTTAGGATTTGGCGCTTTAGAACGAAAAAAGGCGGATGCGATGATGACCATCACACCGTGGTGCTTATTAAGGAAGGCTTATACAGGATTGTTAGGCACCCTGAATATTCATTCTATCTTTGGCTCTTCATATTAACAAGTATGGCATTTAGCCCTCTGTGGGGCTTCACTGTGTTGACGGTGATTGGAGACCTCTTACTCATTATTGCCCTTGAGATTCTAGCCAAACAAGAGGAGGCATTCAACATTCGGAAGTGGGGAGAAGAATATGGGCAGTATATGAGAGAAGTGCCAAGGTTCAATGTCATAGTAGGGTTTTGGCGGGTGATGTTCAAAAAGTGAGTATAACTTGGCTTCCTATATATCCTTGATGAGATGTCTGTCATCTAGGGTACTGAACAAAGTGACGGATTGTGCATTGAGGCTAACAAAACGCTATTTTGTTGGTTGATACCTGAGGTATTTTTGGTTTTCAGAGGTAATTACCGGCTAATTGCGCTGAGTACATTCCGCTGCTACAATTGGGCACTCAGATGGCAGGGCAGGTTACGGAATGAGATACTACATTGGGACATCAGGCTGGTACTATAATCACTGGCGGGAGGAATTCTACCCTAAAGGTTTGGCGAAAGCGAGATGGCTTGAGTTCTACTCCGGACGTTTTTCTACCGTGGAGCTCAATAATAGCTTCTATCATCTTCCTTCTGAGAAAGCTTTTACCAACTGGAAGGATTCCTCACCCCTTGAGTTCGTGTTTTCGGTTAAGGTTAGTAGATTCATAACCCATATAAAGAGACTTACAGATATTGCTGAACCCATTGCCAAATTTATGGCTCGGGCCCAACTTCTAGAGAGGAAGCTGGGACCACTCCTTTACCAGCTCCCAAAGAATATGAAGTATGATCATCAGGCGCTTGAAGACTTTTTGAAGATGCTTCCTGAGGACAATTGTCACGTTTTTGAGTTTCGCCATAAGTCTTGGTTCGACGACAGGGTATTTAATCTATTACGTCGCTACAATGCTGGCTTTTGTATCTACGATATGCCGGGCTTCAGCACTCCGCTAGTAGCTACATCTGATTTTGCTTATATGCGTTTTCACGGTAGCCAACAGCTTTATAGTGGCTGCTACTCTGATGAGGAGCTGGAGGACTGGGCTCGGAAGATTACAGGTTTGGGGGTTATGGTGGTCTATGCCTACTTTAATAATGATGCCGAGGGGTTTGCTATCAAGAATGCATTGACGTTTAGGCATTTACTTGAGGTAACTTCGTCTGACGATTAGATAATGATCACCAGCTTGCTTGACCTGTATGGCTGTTGTTATACATTACATCGTTTTGTTGCTTTTTCCCGTGTGTATGTAAAACAAGGTATACATGTTTATA
>CAZZHQ010000032.1:0-23157 GCA_964654015.1 uncultured Dehalococcoidales bacterium
ATTATATCTCGAGGACTCTAAGACAGGGTGCAGCGGTTTTACGGGGGAACGTCAGCTGGTACCAAAAAGGGGTGAGGACCATCTGACTATCTGAACGAGCTCAGTACTGAATATTGACACCTATTAGGAAATCTAATTGTTCACCCTAATTCAGTCAGGCTGGCCAATTCAGTTTTAGCTAGTATAGCCGCCCCTAACGCACCGATTATTTGCGGTTCTTTAGGTACCAAAATCTTTAATCCAATCTCATGCTCTAAAGCTTTTCTAATTCCTACATTCTTTGCCACACCGCCAGTAAAGGCAACCTTTTCTCTAAAACCAATCGACTGCCCCATGATTGCTATTCGATGAGCCAGCGCCTTATGTATCCCAGCCAGTATGTTCTCTCGGCTTTTCCCTTCTGCCCTGAGAGAGATCATCTCGGATTCGGCAAATACAGTGCAGATGCTGGTTATCTGGCACGGCTCCTGACCAAGAAGAGATATAGTGCCCATTTCACTGACCTCCACACCTAGAACCCCTGCCATGACTTCAAGGAATCGTCCGGTGCCAGCCGCACACTTATCGTTCGTAACAAAGTTGCTAACATTGCCATCATCGCCAAGTCCTATAACCTTGCTGTCTTGCCCACCAATGTCAATAATTGTCCTTGCCTGCAACATCAAAGAACTTACGCCAGCAGCATGGCAAATAATCTCTGTTAATGCTTTGTTGGCAAATGGAACAGCTCGTCGCCCATAACCTGTCGAAATAACGTACTCAAGTCGATCCACCGAAAACCCTGACTTGGCTAAAGCTCCTTGGATAACAGCCTCCGCTGCCTTGGCAACACTGTAACCTGTAGGGATAATTGAAGAGGAAATAACCTTGCTATCACTTAAAATAACCGCCTTAGCAGTAGCAGCCCCAATGTCAACTCCTGCTACAATCATTGTTTAATTCTCACTTGATTAATATGTCTTATATTTTGGCGACAGTTTTTCTTACACGCAGCATCTCGGCGAACGCCTCCACCCTGGTTCTCAACGCTCCCGCACTATAACTCCTGCTGTCATAGGCATCTATCTCTAAAGATATGGTAGGTATACCAGTGTTCTCCTCCACCCATTTCTTGAGGAAGTGCGAAGTTAGCGCCACTGGACGGCAATTGTACATGTAATTCCAGATGAGACCATCTACATTCAAATCTTCAATAGCCTTTACGCATCGGTTGACAGTGCCATAAGAGCTGTGGTAGATACTACGCCTCATCTGGACCTCAGCTAGTATTTCGCCCCAAGTAGTATAAGCGGTTTTGAACTCAGCTTCTCTTACTCGTGGGCTAAAAACCGTTGCGCAATAGGCCAAACCCGCATTCTCTATCATACGTGTTATGCTGGAGTCGGAGAAGTGTGTAATCAGACTTAGCACCCTGGGAGCTCCCTTTTCCACCACTCCTATGCCTTCATCAATCCTTTTCTTAATCTCCTGAGTCAGGATGGCCACGGCTGCGGGCCCTTCAGTCATAGCTCTACCGGTGGATGCTCTGGAAAACCACGTCGCTAGCCCTATTTCTGCTTGACTGACTGGCATTGGATCAGCCATCATGAGTTCATCCAACTGGCCTATACCAGTGTACAGCTCACGGCTAACAGTCATGGCTTTATCCCAAGCATCACTGGTTACCTCGACTCCCAAGATTTGCGTGACTTCATCAAAGAGTTTATTCAACTCTGACCCCAGAAACTCTACCCGCTGTGGTGAGTAGTCAGGATATTCACCCCACCTGGAATCCATAGAGCCATCAACATATATCGCCCGATGACCGTATTTCTCATGCAGCAACTCATCCGCTTTGGAGCCCATATCGCAATAATAACTTGAGCCCGTAACCAAATCTGGGACTGGAATTATCCCCTTGTCCAGGCCTCCAATTCTGATTTGCTGCAGTGAGCACATCCCATGCCCCGGCGGCAAACCATTCTCCTCTCCCGCCTCAAGTATAGGCGTGAGTTTATTAAAGATTTGACCTAGGGTAAAACACAGTATCACATCAGGGCATGCGCAATATATTCCCTCTGGGTCAGCTGCCTTTATCATCATACCCGGCCCTTGGATACTAGGGAACCCGTAGTAAACCACTTTTTTTCCTTCGTCTTTAGCCAAAACCAAGTCGATGAGCTCCTTAAGCCACGCCCCTAGCAACTTCCTCACACCCATAAGTTCTACATCGTGATTCTGCCTGACCCAACTCTCGGCCGTCTTCATATCCTCAGGCACGAGTGCTAGTTTCTCGAACGCTTTGTCGATCCGTAACTTCTCCTTGTTTATTTCTTCATCTTCGAAACCACAAAGCTTAAGCAGTTCATTATAATAGTTACCCATGTCTTTGCCTCCTTATAGTCTCAATAAAGGTTTCGATACGCGTCCGAAGCGGTCCCATCTCGGATGGGTCATAGTCTGATTCTACTGTAAGCATGCGTAATCCAGTATCGTTTTTCAGCTTATTAGGGAAATAATACGATTCCGTCTTGTATGACTCACGATACATTAATTGGTACCAGATTACCCCTTCCGCATCGAAGTCGTTAGCTAGCTTGATGAGAAAATCACGCCTCTCATTTCCGGGTCTGAACCAGGCAGGAGGTACCCTCCGCATAAAATAGCACTCAGCCAGAGATTTCATTAAATCACCATCGGGATTTACGTTATCCCAATAGGGCCTGATTCCCTCGGCGAACTCCTCCACGACGACAGTCCCACCAGCCTCCTCTGTCATGTCCAGGACTTTAGAATCTCCTAGAGCGAGAGTCGAGCCGGTTAATAGGATTCTAGGATGGCCGCCGGGCAGGGCTGACCTACCCTTCAACTCCTTATAAAAAGACTCAAGAATCGCCACCATGACTTCTTTATCAGCGAGGAAAGAAGCGTGATTGAGAGCTACGAAATCTCGGCTACTGATAGGTACTGACCCAGATTTTCGCATTAAGCTTATCTCTCTGAAAAGCTCCCTTTCTCTATTACACAAAGAGATCGCTTCTTTAAGCTTTGGCCTAGTAATTTCAGTACCGGTCAATTCCTCAAGCTTCGCCTTCAGCCTTGTTATCCCCTGAAGATAGTAGTTGCAGGTGTTCTCTTCCTTCATATGAGGCACGCCAAAGGGAAACACCTCAATATCTGTGTTATAGTCGATAATGTCTGAAATGGCTCTAATATGATTATCGGTTATGGGAATTACAAGAAGGTCCAAAATGTTGTAATATGGGTCGCCTCCTGATATCCCATAGCCAATCTGAGCTCGGCAAAACGGATCCAGCCAGCGACATACATACGCACCGGCAAGTTCCACAACAGAATGATCCCCACCTCGAACAAGGCATATTGGTATCGCCCCACAGGCCAATACAAGTTCTTCTGGTAAGTAGCCGCCAGGAGTATACCCAACGATTTTACGCCCTTCACTCTTCGCCTTGTTCAAATCAACCAACCGGGTCTTCAGATAAGATGCAAGCTCATTCATTACTTCTCCTGATTACCTCCTATTGTAGTGCTTCCCGAAATTATAAGAGTGCCACAAGCGAACGTTCCTTTGCTAATCGAACTCGCTTATTGAGCTAGGAGCCTCGTCCTTGGTAATTGTACTGGGCAACTCCGATCTCAACAGCATTGTTGGCATAAGATCCGACAAATATGCAAGTATCTCGAGGAGCATCACAGCCTGCCCCCAGCCTTTTTTGTTTAGTACGGCAAATGCAGTCACAAATGGCGAGTCCTTCATCACCTGCATGATCGATAAGATGAGACAAAAGCTCGGCCGGCAAGAC
Organism: uncultured Dehalococcoidales bacterium; assembly: GCA_964654015.1. Classification (GTDB taxonomy): domain Bacteria; phylum Chloroflexota; class Dehalococcoidia; order GIF9; family AB-539-J10; genus JAUUZT01. The sequence continues at coordinate 3,804 of CAZZHQ010000032.1, forward strand.
CTCTGAATTGTAAGGTATTGCCGCTTCTATTGGAATAACTCTTACCTAGGGAATCACCCCCGCATTCCCATAGACAGCGACTCTAGTCTCAGGTGTAGCCATCTGGTGGGCCCAATAATTATCGTATTCATCGCTAAGCTGCGCGATCGCCAGTTCCACATGTCCGGGGCCCCCAATTCAATGCCTGATAATAGTGGACTTCCTTTGACCCCTCTCGCAAGGCCCAGCACTTATGAACCAAACTATCAAGTTTCGCCGTCTCAATACGCATTTGATTAACTCACAATTCGTCATTCAGTGCGACGTTGCCATAATTCCAAAATTGCTTTGACGAGTAGATACTATTCTTAAATATGGCCAGTGTCGTTTACATTTTCTATACCTCACCAAGGAGCCTGATTAATGGAATAGTGCGCCACCTGAGCCTTTTTCCATCGCATCCATATCAATTAGGCGCGTAGGATTCGCCAGATTATGGGGATCGAGAGATTTCTTAATTTTAGCGATTACTATATGCATATTGCTATATGCAGGTCCTGTTGTACTCAGGGGAGCACCCAGACTAAGCCATGTGAGAAAACCTGCCTTTAGGTCATGCTCTACACTCTCTATGGCTGCCTTTGCCTGTTCCTCGCAGCTTTCCACATTCTTTTCAACAGGGAAGTCCAATTCGGATAAGGCTCCTGTTAAGAAATGGACAGGCCAAACATTATCACAGTTATCGTGGTCTATAAAAGGCGGTGTATGTTTATCCGCAATTTCGAAAGCGGGGGGCAAACTCGATAATGGATCATCTAGAGAATCCCACACAAGATGAACTTCTCCAAATGCGCCGCCTATTCGATTGAACCGAGGACCATAGCTGTCTCTAAAACGATTATTGGCGTTATATGGAACCCATTTTTGATATACATCTCTGGAGACAATTTCCCCTCCAGTTTCCTGGATTATGTCCATTAATACCTTCTCTTCATATCGCATTTGTTTCTGCGAGGTCAAAGCGCTTATGCAGACTTCAACGGCATTCTTGCAGTTTTTTTGCCAGTAATCCTCCGCCCAATCCTTCATATACTCTTCACGTGACTTAGCTGAATACCAGGCAAACCAGATGGTTGGCCATTTTAGCAGCACAAAACCTAACTCAGCTTTGCCGATCTCATACATTGCGTTAATTGCCTTTTCCAGTGTTGGATATGTGAACATATACCATCTAAACTTCTCGTCTGGTAATTCACACTTCTTGGATGGTGTAATACCCTCGGTAGGAAAGGACCGTGGTCCCGGCCAGGGGAACAGTTTAACAGCCAATTTCGTGGCAGTTCCAAGAGCACCAAAAGATCCTATTAGCGCTTTAAACAAGCCGATAAGACTGGGACCAGGACCATCACCCCAAAAATATCCGGCTTCGGGGATAGAAAGTGAACCGGTCCTCAGTATTTCACCATTGGGTAAAACCCATTGACTGCCCAGAATATTGGATGTGCCATAGCCGGTTCTATAAGATGTAGAGTGCATTCCCATAAAGAGATGATTTGCTAAAACCGATGCCTGAGAACCACATATGGGCGTACCCACGTGAAGTCCTCTCTTCATGGCCTCAGCACTCAGTTGTGCATAAGTAACGTACGGTTCAACAACCGCATACATGTTTTTCTCATTAATCTCGATTTTGTTCATTCGTTGAGGAGACATCATGCACCAAAAGCGCTTACCACCACGGGGAAGAGGCATATGAAAGCCTGATCCGAATATAGAATAGGGAAATTTATACCTGTTGGCCAGCTTTACAATCTGCTGTATGTCCTCTGTGCTTCCAGGTAAAACAACAAACTCCGGCCTTGCGCCACCCGTTAGCACCGTTCTCCAATTGTAATCCCTCGAATACGCCTGTAATACCGCAGGGTCATGGGAGACGTATTCGGCACCCAGTATATCTACCAGCCCTTTGTAGATTGTCTCATGTATTTCAGCTACATTAGTTTCCGTCATCTGTAACCTCCCTTTATAATGCTGCCTTTACGAGTTCCAAAATGTCATATACTTTTATCTTTTCACCTTTTTGTGCGACAGCCTCTTTGAAATTCTTTTCGCACCACGGGCAAGCTGACACTATTGCGTCTGCCCCCGTAGCCTTAGCTTCTTCTATTCGTTCAGAAGCTGTCCAGATGGAAAAGTCCGGATAAGCTTCTTTGACCCCGCCACCGGCTCCACAGCACCACGCGTACTCCTTAATTCTTTCCATTTCCACCAGTTTGACGCCGGGAATTGCTCGCAGTATTTCCCTTGGGGGCTCATATACACCATCTATTGGTTCACCTGGCACATAAGGCTTACTCAGCCGCCCGAGGCGACAGGGGTCATGGTAAGTTACGGTCAGAGGGACTTCCTTGTTAAGCTTAATTTTCCCGCTTTTCATCAGAGAATAAACAGATTCGACAATATGTTGAACCTTCACCTGCTTTCCGGCCTCCGGGTAAAGTACTTTGAAAGCTCGATATCCATCGGCGCAAGAGGTGATAACTTCTTTGACGCCGGCCTTTTTCAGAGCCTTTTCATTAAGATCAGCCAATCTGTAAAATTCATCCCTGTATCCCATGTCATAAGCGCGACCTCCACAGCACATCTCAGACGCCCCCATAATTCCAATGTCCACGCCCGCGCTTTTTAGAACATCAATACCAGCCCTGGCTACCGGCCAAAGCCCTTCGTCGAAGCTCAGTAAACAGCCGGCATGATATGCGAACTCAGCCTTTTCTTTAGTCAAATCCTTTATATTCATGCCTTTTGCCCATTTTCCACGATCGGCCGCCGATTTCTGAAGCATATTGTTTTCTTTCTTAAGGCCATCTATGATCGTTTTGTGGGCTGGTATGGTTTGCCCATCTTTGACCAGCTTCGCCCTGACTTCCAGCATAACTTTAAGTGGTTGTAAATCCTGGCTACGCTTGCAAGATACATCACATGCTCCACACGTATCACACTGGTAATAGATATCCAAAAGTTGAGGAGACTCTTCGTAGCTCAGTTTACCGTCTATTAACGCCAAGGCTATATCTAATCGGCCTTGACATGAATAGGCATCGAATTTATATCTTCCACTGGATGGACACGTACCGGCAAATCTGGCGCTCTTAACCTCCCAGGTATCTATCCACTTGCAACAGCCACATCTGGCGCAGTTCCAGGCATCTTTTCTAAAATCCCAATAATACTTCCTGTAATAATCATCCTTGGGTAGCGATTTGGTTTTCATCAACATTGTAATCTTCCTCCTTTAGAAACATAATTTGCCAGGGTTCATAATATTATTTGGATCGACAGCGTCCTTAAAAATCTTCGCTACCGAGCTATAAGCACCGGTTCTGCGATACACCATGTCTGCCCATGGACCATAAGGCGTTGAGAAAAATCCACCCATACTAAGGATCTCCTCGCTGGCCTTCAGGTAAAAACTCTTTGCTCTCTCCATATCCCCTGCATTACCGCTGTTATAGTTTATGTTATATTGGCAATAGCAGGCACGCCCATACTCCAACGGCTGCAAGTAAAAGCCGATGTCTTGCGTAGGGTATTCATAAATAGCAGCAACTTCGGTCATCGCTCTCCGAAACTCCGGAACTCTATCCAATGTGGTATGGAAGAATATATCGAGATTGGAACCTTTATACCGGGACTTCCAGTAGTCTTCTTTATCCCATGGCTTGCGTAATTTGTTGAGCATTATTGTCGCTATTCCTGCCTTCCCACCAATAGAAGTCAATACCTCAAAGTGTAACTGCGATGCAATATCCATTAAAGCTTCTTTTTCATATGCTATACGCTCTGACGGGCGCCTGTGTAAACCAGATAAACACAAGATTAGCGTGAATTGCGGCAAAGCTCCCCTTAATACCTGCAATTCATTAAGCCAGTCTTCACATACAATGGTGGCCAGATTTAAATTGTTTAGAACCAGGCACTCTCTCCCCAACATGGCATGCTGAATCTTGTATATGGGTTCAATTAGGTCTTCGATCTTGTTAAATGGAATAAAAAAAAGTTCATCCATTGTTGGACGATATTCAAGTTTTATATTGGCCCATGTTAAGATCCCCAGTGTCCCCTGCGATCCGGTGAACACCCTTGTAGAAGGGATCATACCCTCAGGAAATTTTCTGCCTTTTAATCCTTTTCCCAGAGCCGATCCAAGCCAGAACAGTTCGCCGTTTGGCAATACTATTTCGCCTGTTAGTAAGGTTTCAGAATATTCCGATTTAGGAACGACTATCGGTTCCCTTTCCAGGGTGCTTGTCAGCACCGATTTCTGCGGATGTGGCAGCAGAGGAGTGGACACCATTAACTCTCGCTTCGCGAGCTCGCTTTGCACTTGGCCCCAGGTTACACCCGGTTCAACTTGGACTTTTTTATTTTTCGCATCCACCTCTATAATCTTGTTCATCTTCGTCAGATCGACGACAATTCCGCCTTGTAGTGGTATGCCTGCCCCATAAAATCCTATGCTGGAAGAGCGAGGAACCAACGGTATTTTGTAATTATTGGCTAGTTTGACTAAGCTTTGAACCTCATCCGTATTTTTAGGATGTACAACATAACTCGGTCTTCTGGCCTGAACAATACTACGGTCTTTTGAATATTTCTCCAGCGTTTCTACATCATCGCGAACATGTTTAGGACCCACAATGTCAATTAACTCCTGTTTTAAAGCCACAAAACTACCCTCCTAACATCTTATTAGATTAAGCCATATATTTTTCTTAATTCAGTATTGCAGGACACCCCGTGCTTATAGCTAACCTACTTTAACGACGGCACCTGTCCCTTGACCTAAACCACCGCAGATAGAACATGCTCCATAAGTACCTCCACGTCTATTTAGTTCATATATAAGCGTCATCAATATTCTGACCCCACTGACTCCGACAGGATGCCCCAAGGCAATAGCGCCCCCATTTACATTTATTTTCTCCCTTAGCTGCTCTAACTTTTCCTTGTTTCCCTGATAATACTTATCGGCAAGAACCTTACTTGACACAAGCGGCATAGCTGCAAAAGCCTCGTTGATCTCTATGAGGTCAAGATCATCCAGTGTAAGTCCAGCCAGAGATAATACTTTTTCAATTGTGCTTGCGGGAACAACGGGAACTAGTTTCGACTCAGTTGATACGCTGGCAACACTCAGTATTTTAGCAAGAGGTCTTAACCCATACTGCTGAGCTTTCTTTTCTGTCATTAACAGAATACCCGCGGCGCCGGCATCCAGACCAGGAGCATTCCCCGCGGTAACAGTGGGACTTCCGTAAACAGTAGGTAATTTGCTTAACCCCTCCAAAGTTGTATTTGGTTTTGGGGTCTCATCCTTGTCAAACATGATAGGCGGTCCCTTTTTTTGAGGAATTTCAATGGATATCAATTCATCTTTAAACTTGCCTTCTGCTTGAGCTTTCGCACACCGCATTTGGCTACGATAAGCCCAACTATCTTGCTCCTCGCGCGTAACACCGAAAGCTATAGCTGTTTCGCCAGCGTCGACCGACACGGGATTGAACTCCTTGTAACCCAATTCGTAGAGAGGGTCATACAGGGTGATATGTCCAATCCTTTTCCCCCATCGTGTTTCAGGTGATAATAAAAAGGGAGAGCGACTAAAATTATCCGCTCCCATTGCAATGGTAACTTGAGCTTCACCCAGTCGCATTGCTCTGACAGCCGATTGAACAGCAACCAAAGATGAACAACATGCTTTATTAATCCCCATTGAGAGTGTCTCAGGTGGCAGACCTGCTTTCAATACAGCTCTTCTATCGGGAACGTCACCTTTGCCATCCACCGGTGGTTCTTGTAGAATTGAAAAACCGTAGAACACTTCGTCAACGGCATTCCCAGTTATGCCGGATCGTTTAAGCAATTCCTTAATTACAGCAACACCCAGATCAGAGCTAGGTATACTACTTAAAGCGCCACCAAATCTACTAAAGGGAGTCCTAGCACCGGATACCACCACTATATCCTCGTTTTGTTCTCTGAAAGTCATATTCTACGCACTCCTATTTCAAGTATGTCCCATATGTTAAAGTGAATTACGCCTACAAAAGACTACGTAGCCCAGCTCAAATTATAGCCTTACCGGAATCTGTAACCATGTCACCTTCCTTTAAATTGCGGTGCCCTTTTTTCTAGAAATGCTGCGATACCCTCCTGTGCATCCTCGGATGCGAAACACAAGGAAAAGACCTCTCTTTCATATGCGAGTCCAGCATCAAAATTCATTTCCATGCCGCGAATTACTGCGGACTTAATCAACTTGAGAGTTGTTCCGCTCTTTTCCAATAGTTTCTTAACCACTCTCTGCACAGCGGATTCCAATTCTGCTGCTGGTACCACATCGTTAACTAGCCCCAGTCTCTTGGCTTCACTCGCTTTGATAGTGTCGCCTGTAAGCAAAAGCTCCATAGCTTTGGCTTTTCCAATCAATCTTGGCAGTCTCTGTGTCCCGCCCGCTCCAGGCATAACACCCAGTCTTATCTCCGGCTGACCAAATATAGCATCCTCAGTACAGATCCTAATATCGCATGCCAAAGCTATCTCACATCCTCCGCCCAGCGCCAGTCCATTTATGGCGGCTACAACCGGCTTGTCCATATGCTCCAGCAATCTTAAAGATGGGCCAATGCCTACATCACGCATCTCCAGGGCGCTTAATCCTTTAATCATATTAATATCTGCCCCGGCAGCAAATGCACGTCCCGTACCTGTAATGACAATAACTTTCACTGTTTCGTCTGCGCCAACACACTCTACCGCCTGCTTAAACTCCACTATCATCTCGGAGTTAATTGCATTCAGAACCTCTGGTCTGTTAAGTATAATTTTCGCGACTTTGTCTTTTTTCTCGAGGACGATGGTTCGGAAATTGCTACTTGCGTCCAACGTCATTTCCCCTTTTCTATCTTAAAATAATCATAAAACCCGCCCTTGCTTGCAGGTTTATTTCCGATGTAGCCGGATTTTACTAACTTCTTTAATATCAGCGGGGGCATAAATTTTGGTTCTCCGGTTTCTGCATAAAGGTATGAGAGCGTATGCACAAATGTATCAAGACCCACCATATCCAATAGCTCAATAGGACCCATAGGCCATCCATACATTAACCTGGACAGCTGATCAATCTCCTTTATACCGGCAACGCCGGATTCGAAAAGTCTTATCGCCTCAGCCAGATACGTATTTATATATCGGGTGGTGAAGAATCCCGGACCGTCATTAACTAAAAATGGTTCTTTGCCTAGCTTGAACGAAAATTCCATAACAGATTTACAGGTCCCGTCAGAAGTAAGAGCCCCCTTAACAACTTCAATTGACTTCATGAGCGGCGCCGGATTAGACCAGTGCATACCAATTACATTCTCCGGTCTGCTGGTTGCCGACGCAATATCCGTGATCATTATCGCCGAAGTATTTGAGGCTAAGATCGTATGCTTTGGGCTAAAATCCTCTCCTTGTCTAAGAACGCGCCTTTTGAGTTCCAGATCTTCCGGGATACACTCGATAACTATGTCGCATCCGCTCACAGCTTCCTTTAAATCTGTTGTACCCTCAATCCTGGATAAAATTAGTTCCACATCCTCTTGTTTGATTTTCTGCGCCTTGACGAATCTGCTGAGACTTTTCCTGATCGAATCAAACCCAGCATCAATATATTTAGTTTCAAGATCTCTTATACTCACATTGAATCCCTTTGTCGCACAGACTTGGGCAATACCTCCACCCATTAGACCGGTGCCTAAGACACAAACCTTCTTGATTTCCATATTTCTACCATCCACCTAAATATTCTAATCCAAATAATTTTAAATATATCATTAAAGACGAACAACGAGAATACCACAATAAATTATCGTAGTACGATTATAGCAATATAGGTAAAATAAGTCAATGGGAAACAAGCTAAAATTATCAATATGCGTAAGCAGCTATTGACAATGCCGCCTGTGTGTATTATGATGGTCGTGAAGCGATAATCGATAGGCGATCAATTTGTAATTGTGGTTCTGCTATCTGACACGCGGTTTACGGGGACACCTATTGTATTATTAAGGAGGTGAGTAGATAAACATAAACTGAAGTATTATTGGAACTGGCAGTTGTAACATTAATTGAAAATTCAGGAGGAGGATATGCAAATTATAGGCACAGGTTTCAATGTATTTAAAAATGGGAAGGTTGAAGGCATCATTAAAAAAGTAGAAAAACCAAAAGATGTTTCATCACTTTTCATAAACTCAAGAAATCAGTTAAATAAATTCATCATTGTATCGACAAGTGGAACTGCTACCTTCGTTGGCCCTATGCTTACGGGCGGTGTTAAAGGTATGATTGCACTTACCGGGGCGCCAGAATCTCATCTCGGCCTCCTATTACGGGAATATAGGATACCATCTATAATGGGATTCCAACTGGAAAATATCAAGTTTGAAGATATTAAAGAGGGGGCCACCCTAGTGATGGATTGCGAGGGTGAACGCGTTGGCAAGGCATACATTAAATGAGCAGTACTCAATATTAAGGGGGTGAATGATATGGCAACATTTGAAAAGGTAAGTTTAGAGGAATTAAATAGATTCGTTGTACAGGCCTCATGGAACATTCCGGATGTTCTTTCAATGAGGGGGACGGAGGGGGTTAACCCCTTAATTCCACGTCAGCTATATGAAATCTTATCTGGATTTGATGCTTTCTACAGGTGGAATATTTTCGAGGAGGCTATTATTGATAAAGTTGGAATCGATGGCGTAGCGAAGATGGCCAAGTCTGCGCACGATGAAATAGGTACTAAGATAAACAGCCTTCACATTTGGTGTCTGCTAGCTGTGCCATTCGGAACCGGCCGAGGAGTCATGGGTAATGCAGGTATATTAAAGTACAATGATAATGCCGATGCGATGAGAACCATAGTCACTTTTTACAAGATTCTTGAGCAAAATTTCCGTACCGATGGTAATTTATGGACTGCATTAGGCGGATATAAAACTCAAATCTTAAATGATAAAATGCTTGGCATGCTTAAGAATAGCCTTGAACCATTAAGTGCAAAGACCAAAGCGAGCTTTTCACGTTTTAATGCCAGCGGTGAACTATTAGCATTTTTCGAGCATTTCGATTGCAGGCTGGGTGTATCTGATCAAGGGCCTTATGACCTGGGTGATGGCAGGCTGATGATAGTCAGAGATCATTTTGTCAATGAATACCATTACCACTGGACAGATGTATGTGAAGAGCTACCGTACGTTTATACTCTGGTATTTACGGTGGACAAGAGCAAAATTCAACGATGGATAATCAATGACCTCTCGACCTCATACCCTTCGCCTGCCGACTATCAACCTTTCATCACTCATGCATGCGTATTTAAGAGGGACAAGTGGGATTCGCCAGTTCAGAAAGTTCCACTGGGTACTCTAGACAAAATTTCAGAACAGTTTGACACATGTGTAGCCAAACTGTACACGAAATTCGAGCGTATGTGTGATTTGGAAAAAGCACTATGCGGCGCTTGGACATATTCCGTGGGAATGTTGCTTCCGTTTGCTTTGCGTGCCGGTAATTACGAAGAACTATGTGACAAGTATGGCATGTGGAATAACATACCGATGGTATTTAAATATTTCTACCAAGTAAACGATATTGCTGTTGCAGCTTTGCCCAAATTATTGAGAGGTGACGGCTGGGTTCCTTTAATCCCATGAACTTTCACAGAGGTGTCTCAAATTCTCCAAAATTTAAAAAGGAGGTTAATTTCATGAGCTGGGGTGGAAATTTCGACTTGGCATGGAAAAAAATACCGGTAGGTAAGGAATTTAAAAAACCAGAGGAACTGGTTGCATTTGTTGAGAAAGAAACCAAGTTTTATAAGTGGTTTTCAGGTTATTATTCACAAATTGCAGTGCTTCGAATTAAGAAGGACGGATCAGAAAAAACTGTTAATGTCACTCTCATAAAGGGTAAATACCCACCCATGTATACACCGGAGGAAAGGCAAAAAATGGATTTCGATAAACTTGGAGAGCAACCAGCCAACATCCTATGGGATGGCGAATGGAATGAAATAAAACCGGAAGACTTCCCCATGAATGTTATGGAAGTCATACTCCCATTTGATATGTCGAAAGTCATTTATATTTGAAGCAATTACTCCGGATTAGATCGTATTGCGTCAAAACGAATTGGGCGAACTGAATATTGTCAGTGGGTTTACCTGATACGGACATTGGTAGCACGCCGTTCAGGTAAGCCCACAAACAATATCTCAAGGACTCTAAGACAGGGTGCTGCGGTTTTACGGGGGAAGGTCAAGGATAGCCAATAATATTTCGGTTAGACTACTTGACTCAACCTGGCTGGCTTTGACAGTTACCAATGGTATGCTTTGAATGTCCGATTGCATTAATTGTTAAAGTTCGAGGAAAAGCTTTTCTTTAATATCTAGAAGATGTTCATAGCAATGACAAATTTCATTAGCTGATTGATTGTTTTTCTCAACAAACATTTTAATCGTATTTTTATGAACGTTCATGATTTTATATACGGCCTCTTTTAGTCCCGAGACCAGCGTAATATCGTTGAATTGTAGATCGACAAATTCGCCAAGGAAATCACCCTCATTTATTTCATAAGTTGGTTCCGGCTCTAGCGGATATTTTCCGATCTTCTTTATAACCTCTCTATAGATAGTCTCAAAAAAGCTTCTTCGGATTTCAAATGTTGTTTTCTTCCCATCTCGAATATATCCGATCCTAAGAAATTCTTTTTGGTGCATCTCGTTTGTGACAGCTTCAGGAGATAAATTTTCGATACTGGGCTTAAAGAGATCACAAAGGACTATAATAGCTTCGCGTATTACTTGTAGCACCAAGTCGCTGGAACGGCGTACATATTCAGCAGCTTGCATTTTGTATTCATCCACCAGTGTCTGTAGTATGGGCTTAAATTTTAACGCATATTTATATGATTCCGTATCTTCCAGCAATGTATTGCTTTGGCAATCGTATAGAGGTACGATTATTTCACCCTGAGCATTCTCATACCAATAGAAACAACCACATATTGTGGCATCCACATCTTGCACAATAATTCCCCCATTTTTTGGATTAATTGCCATAAGTAGTATTGGATCCGGGAAACATATTGCCGCTCTCATCATCCCCTTAAGATCGTTATGCCCATCTTGTTCAGGCTGTGCACTCATTTATTTTATCTCCCGAATTTTTATCCGAGTACTGCATCTCTTTAATTTTAACTACAAGTTTTGCACGGCATCTTATGGTCGCCTTTAACTTTTATCCTGACAAACGATCAGTGTATGCATGATAAATTACTTGGTTTATTGCTCGCTTTAATCATTTTATCGCAGTTTAATACCTGAATTACATTTTTATTTTACAGACTATACAGACTAACCTGAATTTTATACTAGAATGAGAATGAAACGCAAAATGGCCTAAGGATCTCGAGTTTCCAGCTATAAGTGTTGCTTCAAAAGCAAAACAATTAGTCCCATTGATTATGATTCAACTTATCAGATTCAACTTATCAGGTGTTGCTGTCCAGTGAAAATGTCCCCTTAATTGTTCAGTGATTTTGTCACCCCCTGCATATATTTACTTGCGCGTACTGTCGCCAGGGATGGTTTGAAGCCGGTTTATATTTACTCTGCTGTTGTGGCGAAGCCGTGTATACAGGAGTTATGATCAGGGCAGGTTTTTCGGCCGTTTGTATTTTCATTGAAGGGCGTTTCCCTGTTCTTGTTCTCAGTATTGGAGCTTCAGCGGGAGCCGGCCCGGTCAGTAGGCATTTACCCTGGTAATAGACAGCGATGCTGCCATCCATGCGCTCGTGCACCTCAACGCGGGCGAATGCATATCCGGAGCGTCCATTTGATGGAAATATTTGAAGCCTGTGGTTGCCAAAGCGGACGACGTTATCCTTTCCGACGGTCCGGCTGTATTTAAAACAGAATACCTCTTCCGGAACAAACCTTGCAGGGAGTTTACGATAAACAGTCCCAGGCTGTTGTGGCGGGACAGCAACGCGACGATTGTATGATGATAGAAAGTGCGGGAGCATGGCATTGGCTTCACTAATGTTATTGATCCTGGCCAGGCGCAACTCGCTTACCAATCTATCCTGAAAAGTGCCCCATAACCTCTCAATCCTGCCTTTAGCTTGTGGCGTCATGGCAGAAATGGATGTGATCCCCAATTCTTCCATAATCCGTCCGAATTGCGTGGGTTCCCGTTTATCCTCCAGTTGTTCTCCAATCGATTCCTTATCCGCAGGTGACCGCTCGAAGATACCGTGCCTGTCGTGATACAGAGCTACAGGGATACCGTGGTCAGCCACCAGTTGTTGAAGCATTAAAACATAACCTTGTGCATCTTCCTGTTCCCTGAACACTGCGCCATGCACTTTGCCTGTCGCATCGTCAATGGCTGCGATCAGGCTCAGTTTAGGGCCTCTGCCTTCAAACCAGTTATGCGGGCTTCCATCGATCTGGAGCAGCATTCCCTCCTGTGGATAGCGCTCCCTGCGTTTGCGGTGTTTAGGTGGCCTTCTTCTACGGGGGCTGCGTATTCTTGCTGCTGATAATATTCTGCGTACGGTTGAGCGGGATACTGATATCCCTTCCCTTTCGGCCAGCTTCTCAGTGTAATGCTGTTGATTGAATCCAGCATATTTGATCTGCACAAGGTCGACAATCTTGTGTCGTAAGTCAGCACTCAACGAGTGAATCGGCTTCCTCCCGCGGTTCCCATGCGCAAGAGCTCCTGCCCCCTCCCTGTCATATCTGGACTTGAGCCTCCTGATGTGGCGAACAGATAAATCCAGTAACTGACCCGCTTCTCTTGAGCTTATCTCCCTCCTCTCGAGTTTATTTAATACCATCAGTCTTTTCTGTTCCTTCTTGTTCAATATCACCTCTTCCATAAGGTGACATTTTCACTGAACAGTTAAGGGGTGACAAAATCATAGAACATCAACAGGAAGAGACTTCAGGTTGACATTGAATAAACATTATGTTACGATCGTGCTACGATAATCGTTCTTCGATATATAACAGTGATAATATGGCAATTAGAACTGTTGGCATAGATGTCGGCTCGCTGTTTACCAAGGTATTATTACTAAAAGATTGTGACATATTATCCTTTAGTGTCTTGCCCACCGCAGAAGATGTTTCAAAAACAATATCCGAAGTTACCAACAGGGCCTTAGCTGATGCTAATGTGTCTATCAATGGAGTAGATCGTATAGCATCTACCGGGGTTGGCCAAAACCATGTGCCATTTCCGGCCAATCAATTCACGGGCATGAAATGTAGTATAGCCGGGGCAAGATACTATTTTCCTTCAGTACAGGCGATCATTGATATAGGCGCTGAAAGTTCTAAAGCGATAAAGTGCGATGCCTCAGGGAAGATCGTAGATTTCGCTACGAATGATAAATGTGCTGGAGGGGCAGGAATCTTTTTGGACACAATGTCAACGCTGCTTCAAATTGACGCAGGCGATCCAAAATCAATAGATATGATCAAGGGACAGATAAACATAACTTCCACTTGTGTTGTTTACGCCGAGTCTGAGGTGGTTACATTAATACACAAAGGTGTGAATCGCTTCGACATATGGAGAGGAATAAATGCGTCCGTAGCAGAAAGAGCATTTAGCCTGGCAGCAAGAATACGTGCCAACGGAGGAGTTACCCTTATCGGTGGACTTGCTAAAAATCCTCTTTTCGTATACTGCTTTGAGAAAATAGCAGGATACAAGTTACAGATACCAACTAATGCCCAGTTTGTGAATGCTCTGGGTGCGGCGATATATGCCAGGGAATCCAAAAAATGATAACAGCTGGAATTGACATAGGCTCATTGACCGGTAAGGCCTTGATATTAAAGGACACTGCAGTACTGAGCTGGAGTATAATCTCTACCGGTTATGATAGTGTTGACACGGCCAAACAAGTTATTGAAAAAGCATTAGAGCAAGCCGGGATATCGCTGGCGGACATCGACTATGTAGTGTCCACGGGTTATGGCAGGGTCGTCGTTCCTTTTGCCCAAAAAAATATATCTGAAATATCATGCCATGCCAGGGGAGCTGTCTGGTGTAATCCGGATGTAAGAACGATCATAGACATGGGAGGCCAGGACTGTAAATCGATACGATGTGACGCCCATGGAAATGTCATTGCATTTGCCATGAATGATAAATGTGCAGCAGGGGCGGGGCGATACCTGGAAGTTATGGCTAAATTACTTGATATTAAGTTGGAAACCCTTGGGGAAAGATCTCTTGATTTTACAGGTGAACCTTTGACTATCAGTTCTACATGCACGGTTTTTGCTCGTTCTGAAATTCTGCGTAGCCTTCAGCAGGGATCTAATAAGAATAACATTCTTGCCGGTTTACATGATGCGTTGGTGGCTAGAATTTATGGCATGCTAAATAAAGTCGGATTAGAAAAAGAATTTATGGTATCCGGTGGTATTGCCAAGAATATCGGAATTGTAAATAGACTACAAAGAAGGGCAGGGTTTGAGTTTAAAACGTCGTTCGAACCTCAGATTATAGGTGCCCTGGGGGCTGCTGTATTGGCACAAGAAGCTATATTGGAAGACGCTAAATTTTAAACCTGGTTTCATATGGATGCTTTAGAAAAATTAACACAGCTTTCCACTCAACTATTTAATCCCTCTGTAGCTGATTGGAAAAAGCACGGCAAACACGTGATAGGCTACATGTGTTCGTACGTTCCCGAGGAAATATTTTATGCGGCTGGGGTATTGCCCATACGAATCGGCGCCCGAGGCTGCAAGAATACAATACTTGCCGATGCTGTCATGGCGCCTATTACCTGCTCATTCACCCGTTGCGTCCTTGAGATGGCATTAACACATGAATACGGCTTCCTTAATGGATTAGTGTACATGAACGGCTGTGAAAATATGCGGCGCATGTGTGATAACTGGATTAGCAAAATAAGCATCCCTTTTAACCTCTGCCTAAGTGTACCATACAAAACACATGAGGATGCCCTTGAATGGTACAGGCAAGAACTTGATAGTCTCAAACAGAAATTGGAGACCTCTTTCGGTGTCTCAATTTCCAATAGTGATTTGCTTGAATCAACACGGCTGGTTAATAAAAGCAAGCAATTACTCAAGGAATTTTATGATCTGCGCAAAAGGCCAGATTCACCAATTAGCGGAACCCAGGCACAACGAGTAGCTGTAATGGCAACTGCCATGCCTAAAAATGAATTCAATGAATTGCTGGAAGAAGTGATACATACATACAGCCAGAAAAATGCGATAGCAAAATACGGTGCCAGGATAATGGTTATAGGCAATATGCTCGATGATTATAAATATACTGAATTAATCGAACAGGCTGGGGGATTAGTCGTTACTGATGTTACATGCTATGGAACACTGTATTTCTGGCGGACAACTGATTCAACAACAACTGTTTCAATAGATGACACTTTGCGTGGTCTTGCCCGGTCCTATTTAAACAACATATTGTGCCCCAGAATGCCTTTTAATACAGGGAATACACATAACTTAATAGAGGAACTAACCAGGATCTTTAATGTAGACGGGATTATTTTTGAAAGGATGATGTACTGCAATTTGTGGGGTGGTGAAACGATGGCGCTCGAAAAAGATATACATGAAATGGGGATCCCATTTCTAATTCTCGATAGGCAATATATTCTAAGTGGGGAGGGCCAAATTAGAACCAGAATACAGGCGTTTCTTGAAATGATTGGGAGACAAAGGAAATGAAACGACTAGATAAGCCAGATCTGATCCAAGATGTTTACGAGAAGTTGAAAACCACTTGGGGAAATCTTGATCGTACAGATCCTGACAAGAAATGGCTGGTCGAGCCAGCCTTAATATACTTCAAGCAGGCATATGAGGGTATGAAGCAGGGAAAACCAATGCTATGGTATTTTATCGGTCTACCCCCCGAAATATTTCGTGCAATGGACATTGCTATTATCTGTCCCGAATTTGCCTGTGCAGTGGTGGCATCACTCGGAATGGCTCGCAAGTATCTTGAAATAGCAGAGGCTCATATAACACAGGAATTTTGCGCAGCTAACAAGTTTCCGGCCGGTCTTGCTTTCTCCTCTGATACTAAATTACCGGACATGGTGGTTTATGCTCCGGCACATCCATGTGATGCGGCTTCAACGGTTTACGCCAACATGCACTATGCCCTGAAAGTACCTTCTTTTTATCTTGATCTTCCCTATACAGTCGATGACCGGGCAGTCAAATATGTAGCCAAGGAACTCAGAAATTTGATTACTTTTATGGAGGAACATACAAACCAGAAATTCAATTGGGATAGGCTGAGGGAGGTTATAGAGTATTCGAATCAAGCCTTGGTATACACCACCAAGATAAATGAACTAAAGAAAATTGTCCCGTCACCCCTATCCACCCGGAGTGCTTTCGTAATTGGAGCTGCAATGTTGGGTTTAGCCGGTGCTCCTGAACTGCCCGAATATTTCAGGAATCAATATGAAATCGCAAGAGAGAAAGCGGAAAAAGGGCAAGGCGGGATACCGAACGAGAAAGTTAGATGTGTTTGGATACATGCCGGGTTTGACTTTGATAACAGCATCTTTGATTGGTTAGAAAGTAAATACGGAGCGGTCGCAGTTGCGCGGTTATGGCACATGGTGCTGCCTCAGCCCATTAACAACACAGGCAGCGAGACAGAGATGCTTGAGGGAATAAGCAGTAGAACACTTAGATTTCCTATGGCAAGACAAGGAAGGGGGCCGGTAAGCGATTTTATTGATGAATGTATTAGTGTGGCTAGAGATTATAAGGCTGACGCGATTATATCCGCTGGTAATAGCGGATGCCGATACCATTGGGCAATAGTCCAGTTAGTAAAAGATAAGGTTCATGATGAACTGGGGATCCCCATACTCAGCTTTGAAATGAGCCAGTGGGACTCGCGTGTTGCCAGTACTGAAACAGTTAAGACAATATTCGATCAATTCTTTGAGTCATTAGACTAAAAGGGAAAACAATGAATAATAGCAGAGTAATTGCGGTAACTGGAAAAGGTGGAACAGGCAAAACCTTATTGGTGACCCTTATGGCCAAAATTTTGGCCATAAAATATGGCGGAAAATTGCTGGCCATTGATGCTGACTCGGCCATCAGTTTACCGCATGCATTAGGTATTAAAATAGAAAAGACGATAAGCGATATCCGTGAATTGATTATCAATGATCCTGAGGTAAGAGATAAAATAGCGCAAAAGCATATCTCCGAGACAATAGGGAGCATCCTTAAACAGGATGCTGGAATTAATATACTGGTGATGGGAAGACCAGAAGGTCCTGGATGTTTTTGCACTGTAAATGACCTCCTGAAATATGGCATAGAAACCATATCCAAAAATTTCCAGGTGGTAATCGTCGATTGCGAAGCTGGCCCTGAGCAAATAAACAGAAGAGTTTTGCAAAATATAGACACCCTTGTTATTGTTACGGACACCGCTTCAAGAAGCTTCAGGACTGCTTATTCCATACTTAAAATTGCCGAAGAAGGAGCTGTTAGTGTTCCATTTAACGTAGGTTTGGTTATTAACAGAATGGGAACTGATAATAATGCGGTTATGGAATCCATTGAGCAATTTGTAGGTAAGGATGTAAAGGTTTTCGGCAGTATACCAGAGGATAAAAACATAACCAAGTTCGAGACAATAGACAAACCGGTAATAGGACTTCCGGACTCGTCGCCCAGTGTAATCGCAGTTTATCGTATAATTGAAAAGATGGGAATTGAGTTGTGACAACTATGATACTTTCGATTTATTGTCGATTTAGATAGGGAGGAACAAGAAATGCGTATGGAGATCCTTAGAAAACTGCGATCCCATTTGGAGCAACATCCATGGAGCTTCCCAGCGACGGACAATGAACTGGAATTAAAGATGCTGGATCACCTGTTCACTGATGAAGAGGCTGCTTTGGCCATGGTGATGACTGCCAGGCGGGAGTCTGCCGATGACATTGCAAAGAGGTATAACAAATCTGTCAAGGAAGTCCTTGACTTGCTCGAATTAATGACAAAAAAGGGGGCGATATACAAGGAGAAGAATGGCTACAGCTTAGCAGCCTATGCCCCTGGAATGTACGAATTCCAGGTAAAAGCGTTAAATGAAGATATGGCTGCACTCTACGATGCGATTGGTGCTAAATCAGCTCCTAAATTCTACGGCAATAAAACTGCCTTTTCACGTACAATTGCGGTTGAAAGTGCTTTACCTAATAACATAGAGATTGCACCCTTTGAAAGGGCATCTGAAATCATCAAAACGTCTGAGAAAATTGCACTCGCCGATTGTATTTGCCGCACGAAAAAAGGATTGCTCAAGAAACCTTGTAGCCGACCCCGCGATGAAATTTGTATTGTATTAAATGGATGGGCGGATTATTATACTGAGAATGACCTGGCGCGCAAGGTAACGGTCGATGAAGCTTTAAAGGCGATACAAAGAGGTTACGATGCCGGCTTGGTTCAACAGGCAAGCAACTACAGAAATTCACCGATATTTATGTGCCAATGCTGTTCATGCTGCTGTGGAATAATGAAGTCTTTCACAATCCTGGACCTGCCCACTGCTCTGGTAAAAAGCAACTATGCACCGGTGATTGATCGTGAGACTTGTACTGATTGCGGTGCATGCATCAAGATTTGTCCAACGGGAGCTCTCTCTCTAAAAGAGAGTCATCTGGTCTGGGATCCTAAGCGATGTATAGGCTGCGGATTGTGTACACGCGAATGTCCTACCGGGGCCATAACTCTGAAAAAGAAATCACCCGCGGAGATTACCGTTCCACCTGTCGATTTGGATGAGCTTCTCACTATTGTTGCTCACGAAACTGGAAGGACATATTGGTACAAATGAAGATTCCCATCCCAATTCTACTTCGACATGCGCAAAATAAATTGTATTTGTTGCAAATGCTTCGGCACCAAAGTAATTATTAATCAGATCGAGATGCGGAGTTCAATCGTGTCACCCTGCTGTATGAGCGCCAACGTGCAACTCTTTGCGAATAGCCTGAACTAGCCAATTCAAATTGAACGGAGGCGGTTCCGTTGTGATCATAAGTCTCCCATCCAAGGCCAAGGGAGTAATGGAAATCATATTATTTGTAAGGGCCCATGCATCCGTATCCTTTTCTATTCCGGGTACCATGTCTGAAGATACCACTGAATAATATTTGTCCAGATTTTTTATCTGTTATTAAAATTTTC
>CAZZHQ010000033.1:0-22823 GCA_964654015.1 uncultured Dehalococcoidales bacterium
GGGTTTAGTATTTCGGTCATCTTATTAACCCTTGACAATATATCCCTTTGTGCTTCGGGTTTTAATCCTGATACTGTTTTAGCCCAGGTGATCATACCTCGCTGCTGGTTCTTTAATAATAGCTTGCTCTCGAATAATGAATTGGTATGCTTAGCGTGTATTTCACTTCCCATAAATGACTGGAAAAAATCACGTCTTTCTTGGGATGACATTTCGGCAAGTTTGCCAGGGTCAATACTCCCGTCTATTAATTTTGCTATAAATTTATTGGCTAATTTAACAGGTAAACAATACATATTTTATCCTTCCTTAACAGCGTATTGATAAAATAAACTGTTGCCATGATTGGCTTGAGTTTGCTTTTTTAATCTCACTTTTATATCCTTTTTGGTATTGATTAGATATAGCCTTTTTTGCATTAGTTAATACCTTCCCCGGATATCTCTTTTTGGCGGTTTCATCTAATAATTTATTAATATCTTCTATCGCTTTAACAGGTGATTCGGAGTCTCTTTCTGCTGCGCCCCTTAAAGTTTGTGCTGCTATTGATGTTCCTGACACAAGCGGAGAATTGGCTAATTCAAGGGCAAGTTCACCGTCCCCAGTTTTTTTAATTACTTCTTCCACTGCCTTTACTAAAAATATGCCATTACTTCCTTCTGGTATTGGCTTTTCTCCCCTAACCATACTTCTTGCTTCACCTATGTTATTATTGACCAAATCAGTAAATAACTGTGATTGTTCTTTAATCACTATAGGAGTAAATTCAGCTAAATGACCAAAGCCTTTAGTTATTCCCTGCTCAATTGCTTTTGCTTCGATACTTGCGGCTATCTTGCTTACTTTGCCCTTGCCTGCGGTTTCCTCAACTTTAGCTATTTCCTTCGCAATTGGTGTAGCTATTTCCTTTTTGGAAACAACTGGCTTGGTGGGAGTGGGAGTGGTGGCTTTTATTTGGTTTTTATCAAAAACAGCATATACATTTGATATTTCTCTATCAGGTCTTGCATATTCATCATGTATTGGAGTATTTACTGCATCAGCTACATTTTTAAATATAACTCCATCATATCCGCCTTCTTTGGCTTGTACCATTAACTCAATAGCTTGACCTTCTTGAAATGCTTTCCCTTCAAAATCTTTTACAAGGGGATTTTTCATATCCAAAACAACTTCTTTAACATTACCCTTGAAAGACTTTTCTTCTTCGCTTAAAGCAACTTTTTCATATTCCTCTAATGCTTTTTGATGTTTGCCCCAGTCAGATGATAACCTACTTCTTTGTGCTACCTTTTCCAACCTATCTACCTTTTTTTGTAAATTATCTAATTTAGCACTACCTAATTCACCTGCATAACCTTCTGCTACTTCTTTTTTATCAGTGAAGAAAAAACCTTCTTTTGCTGAAGGTGCATTTGTTACCTGCCCTAATTTACTCTCGGAAAATTCATCAAAACCATGTTTAGTCCCATGATATAAAGTTACACCTTTACCATGTTTTACGCCTTCTGTTTCAGTAACTTCTCCCTTGCCTTCGGTAGGCTTGGCGGTGGCTTGGGTAAAAGTAGGATTTACTTTATCATAAAATTCGCCAAGACTATTAAACCCAAAGTCTCTCCATATTTTACCAACCCCTATACCTGTTTTTTCCATAGCTTTGATAAATTTAGAGTTTAAAGGATTATCACGGTTATATCTCGCATCTGAAATTTCTTCTTTTGATACCTTATGCTTATATATAAATTCAACTAACGGGTCTAATTTTTTTGGTAGCTTTCCTGTAGCTAAATCTGCTTTTATTCCCTTCTCGCTTTTTACTGCGACTTTTAAATCACTTAATAGAGTATTATATGTTCCTTCTCCTGATTTAATAGAATTACCTGTGGCATCTACTAAATCATAATATATAGTTTTACCTTTCGATATTTGGCGTATTTTGTTTAATTGTGAAGCTGTAGGCATACCAACGCTTATCGGTATGTCAATATTTACTTCTTCTTTTGCCCCAACAACTCTAATATCACCAGTTTTATTCATAAATGCTCTCATAGCTTCTGTACCTGATAAATCCTCGTCTAACCCTGCCTGTGCCATTTCTCTATGGTCAACATTTCTACCTTGCCCAAATCCACCTTGTTTTATTCCACTACTATCTATCCCTTTTCCTTCTCTTGTTATATAACCTATGCTTTCATCCACTTCGGTAATGCCATATTCTTTAATAACTTTTCTATTCATTTTCTTAGCTTCTGCCAGTGGCTCTAATTCTTTCGGGAGTGTTTCTTTTTCCACCTTCGGGGCTTGAGACTCTGGCTCTGCTACAGGTGGCTTTTCTGGTATCGTAACCTCTGGTAATTCAACTTCTTTTATTGGTTCTTCTTTAGCAGTCTTTATATTATTTTCAGCTATCTTACGTTTCATTCTTTCGTTAATATCATTCTTTGCTTCAGTTCCCACACCAAATAAAGCTAACGGTGCGGTTGCAATTAAGGTCTGAACAATAGTTTCCGGTATTTTCTCTAATAAGTTTCTATTTTTATCAAAGGTCATAAGGGTCGCATCCTGTATTCCCTGTTGTACCACTTCTTCTATTGTTTCTCCTGCTTCCACTTTCAAGAAAGTACCTACTCCTTTTTTGACAATACCTTGTGCTACGGTTTTGGTAATATTCTTATGTAACATCTGTTTAAATGGTTTAGATACTGCTGATAATAGCGGTAAATCTCCCATCACTTCTACACTTGCAATAACTGCACCGATAGGAACAGCAAGTTTAGAGGCTTCTTCTTCGGTTGCCCCATTATCAACAAGTTCTTTCCATAAATCTTGTGCTTGTGAAGGGTAGGCTACAGCTACACCTGCTGCCATACCTAACAATGGATTACCTGTTGCACCCGTAACCGTTAAAGTAGTTCCCATAATACCCAAAGTAAAGGCGGTAGATTGTGCCGCTACATATCCCCAATAACCGGGGTCTAATAATACTTTCGGGTCTTTCTTTATGGTTTCTATAACTCCCTTACTCCACTCTTGGCGTGGTTCTAATTCAGGGTGATCTATTAACCATTTATCATAAACTTTTTCTGCTTTCTGGTATTTATCGTTATATATTTCCCTTTTTTCTTTATTTACTTCATTGACCTTTTTAACTTCTTCATCTGATAATCCTACGGGTTGACCCTGTATTTTATAATATTGTTGATCCTCTTTTTTAACATCTGCATATATTAAATTTGGCAGGGCAGCATTAAAAAATTGTTTGGTATTATGCCATATCCCACTTGCCCCTAACCTAAAGGCATCAAAATCATCTTTTACCTTGCTTTCTTTTATAATTTCAGGAATATCATCCGGTGATTGTGTGGCTGCCTGTTTACCAAGATATTGATTATAAGTGCTGACATTCATATCAAATGCTTTACTCTCTTTGTCTAACTGTGCATAAAGTGAACGGTGATTTGTAGTATTAGTCTTTAGTTTATCTACTAATTCATTATGCTTATTTGCAATATCCTCTCTTCTTTGGTTATATGAAAATAACATTTCTTCAGGGGCTGTCTGTATCTCTTCATCTATCTCGTCTAATTGTTTGCTTAAAGCGGTATATTGCTTGTAATCTGTATCAATGGCAATCCCTAAATCCTCGTAAGATTTACCCATAGAAGCAAGGTTATTTTCCTGTATTTTGATGTCCTCTAACTTAGGTATAGTTGGAGTAGGGGTTTCTTCCTCTGTCTTGATGGGTTTATTACCAAATAGGTCAGCGGTAGATATTAGCCCTTTATCTTCTTTTTTTTCTCCAAATAAATCTGCACTTGAGATTAAAGTGGTTTCCATTGATCATTCCCTTTATATTGATATTTTTTTCCGTTAATTGCTCTTACCTCATCTAAAACATAACCGTATGCGTCTTTATCCTTACTTTGATATGCAGGAATCTCTCCACTGGGGGTAGTAATTTTTTTCCATAAATCTCCTAAGGCATTAGTTTTGACTACTTCATCTGTATCATCTGTATCATCTGTATCACCTATAATTTCTTCATAGTAAGGGTCAAAATCTATCTGTTTAAAGTAAGTTAAAGTTGCTTCCAATTCATCGTCTGTTAATGAAGGCTCTTTTAACTTAAAGTTCTTTCTTATTAATTCTTCGTTTTCTGGGTCTATCTTACCTTCTATGTCTATATCCATAGCTTGTACAAATTTAGGGATAATACCTGTACTACCAAAGAGTATTTTATCTACATTCGCTCTTGTTTTATCTGTAGTGGTAGATGTGCTTATCTTGCTTACTGTTACACTTCCGCTATCAGGATTAGTGCCTGTTATCTCAAAATCAGGGTTAGTTTTAACAAATTCATTTGCCTTACTAAGATTACCTTCCCATGTAGGTTTGGCGTCTATGGGTGTTTTTGGTTCGTCTATGCCGAAGCTATAACTTAAATTACCAGTCGTGGGGTTAGCACTAACACTCTTTAACTTCATATTATTATCTGATAAAAACTTATTTAACTTATCGAGGTCTAATTCTGGCGTATCCTTTCCCTCTTGTTTCTTCCCGAAACTGTAACCACCTGTATTTGAGTTATAACCTGTTACTTCCATGCCAGGATTTGCCCCTAGAAATTGGTTTGGGTCAAAGACTTCACCTGTCGCCTCTTGTTCACTTTCGGGATATAATACATCCTGTATTTCCTTGCTAAACTTGAAATCATCTTCAAACTTGGCTCTCTGGTCTGTCGGCATACTCTGCCCTAATATCTGATTTAGAAAACTCTGTGCTGCCGAACCTATTGCCCTTTTGCCTTCCAACCGCTTCTTAAATACGCCCAAGGTATTCGTCCAGTCCACCTTGCCTGTCGGTAATTCAGATACGAATTTATACAGGTCGTTAAATTCCATCTTATCGGGTACAATCTCGGTCTGCGGTTTCTCTGTAGTTGTGGCAGCAGTCGGAGTCAATCCGCCTGTCATCACTTCTTTTTTCATTAACATACTCATTGCACTGTCGGCAAACTGCTTTACCCCTTCAGTATCTATATAATCATCGGGAGGGTTTATCCTGGACATCAGGTCAGTCGTTTGGTTATTGCTGGCGTTTTCAATATCTGTTATAGCCGAACTCATCCACTCGTTATCCCATTTATTCTGTTGTGACTGATTATAGATACCAACTATTTTCTCTACAAAGGGATTCATTTTCTCAAAGATAGATTTAGTTCCTGGTCCGCTTGCGGTCACTACACTTAATGGCATTTATAATCACCTACTTTCCTAATCCGGCTATTGAACCTACTATACCTAAAATACCGCCCAATGGGTCGGGTTGCTCTCTTTGGTCTACAAACCACTGAGGCATGAGTTGTTCTGCTACCCCGCTTTGAACTGTCGTTCCTAAAACACTGCTGGCATAATCGGCTTGGGTCTGCCCTAATTTCTGGTTATACTCTGCCTGATATTGCTGGTTCTGTATATTTCTCGGTAGAGCGCCAATAGTAGACCCTGCATTTAAGCGGTTCATAGCCCCTGTTTCCTCAAAGCCTGCATAGCCTAAAGCTGTTGCCGTTGCATTGGCTTTCCTGTTCCTCTCATTCTCATATAGGCTGCCTAACTGCATATTACGATTAGCACTTGCAGACGATCTTGCTTCCGATTCGGTTCTCATCTGCGGTTCAGAATATAAGCCGCCGCCTAACTGACCTCTCCTGCGTATATCTGATATATTGCCTTCCTCTTCCATAATGGAGTTTTCACGGAAGCCCTTCCAGAAGTCTGACTTCTTAGGATCGTAATATTCACTGCCTAAAGTCTTGTTTAGCTCGCCCATACCTAATTTATAAGCGGAGCTGTCGGTTGCAGAAGTGCCTAAAAATTTACTTAATAAATTCTGTGTAGTCTGCTCGTTACCCGTCATGCCTGCTATCTGCTGTAGTGGTATATTCTGGGTTGGCGCCTGATAGTTGTTTAATAGATTAGTAAAGAAATCTACTGATTGACCTTCTGTTCCCGGTATTTCAAGTAGGGTTGGGTCAGGATTTTTCTGTTGTCCCATATTAATCACACCTCTTTTTCGATTATTCTCCCAATTTCATAAGCCCCGTATAGCTTCTCCATTGCCTTAAATCCCCTGTTCATGCGGGCTTGCATTCGTTTTATCCCCCTGCTTTTACAATTATTTATCACTTCTTCCTGAAATTTCTCTTTTAAATGTGAGTAATGCGGGTCAATCCATGCAAAGTCAATAAAAATGTATTCCCCTTTTCTGTCCTTGTGCCTTGATATCACCATGCAGCCGTTTAACTTGCCATCTTCCCCGAAACTTACCAATACCATACCGCTTTTATTGGCAATGTAGACTCCCAACAGCTTAATGAACTCGCTCTGTAACATATCGCTTTTCTTTATCAGTTCAGTCTTTTCCACCACCTCTACAAGTGTTGAAAGGTTGGTAGTGTAATATATGGTATTTGTTTTAACGCTTTCCTTTTCCATTTACTCCCCCTCTAAATCGCTGACTCTTTCATCTAATAAGGTTAAATCATTATAGGTAGACTGGTTTAGGTCGGTTATCGCTTTGGCAAATCCCTGCATAATCCTTTTAGCCTCTTCATCTTTTATCCCGTCTAAAGTCGGCAGAACGATACTTTTATTTATCTTTAATTCTGACATTATCTATCTCCCTCTACTATAAATTCATGTAATTGGCCTAAATACTTAAACCTGTTTGTCGCTGATAATTTAAACAGGAAATGTTTCGCCCTGATATCACAGGCCAAATGCTTAACCAATATTTCCTCTGCACCCGTTAAAGTGACTTCTCCCACGTCTTGCCATGCCGGTTCGCTATCTCTTTTCACTTCTATGGTTGCCGTTCCCGATATCTGGTTCTTAAAATACAGGTGTAAGTCTAATATCCGCCTGTAATAGGCAAGTCCCTGCTTGTTGGTTAAGTCGGTAGAGATAACAAAGTATGAGGTATAAGTTTCGCCGTCATCAGTTTCGGAGGCTTGTGTCTGGTAGGTATAGCCGCTATAATCAGAGCAGATTACTTTTCTCGTTCCCGTAGGTACATCACCGGAAGCGGCAGTTATAAACTTGACCCATTCACCATAAGAAACAAAGGGGGTAATAGTTGTAATTTGTTCATTGCTATCATCATATTCAGTCCATACATAATAAATAGCACTTGGACTAAGAACAAAGAACTGTGGACTACTTCTATAATAAGCAGAGGTTGTCTTTTTTGTTGCACTCCAATTGTTGCCATCGGTGTCCATAGTGGCTATCCATATTTGTTCATTATCGCCATCATATTCAGTCCATACATAATAAATGACAGTTCCAACCACTTGTAATTTAGGAACATATTTATCATAAGTCTCAACGGTTATTGTCTTTTGAGTGGCAACCCAGTTATCTCCGTCAGTGTCCATTGTGGCAACCCATATCTGATATCTTTCACCACCATATTCAGACCAAACATAATAAATAACCGTATCTACTACTTGTAGTTGGATATCTAATTTATCATAAGCAGTTGTAGTTTTCTTTGTTGTCACCCAGTCTGTACCATCTGTGTCCATAGAAGCAACCCATATTTGTCGTTTACTTCCGTCATGTTCTTCATAGACATAATAGATGACCGTTCCTACTACTTGTAATTGTGGGCGATATTTATTGTAAGCGGTAGTAGTCTTTTTGGTAGCTGAAAAGTTCTCACCGTTTAAATCTGATGTAGCTACCCATATTTGAGTTTTACTCCCATCATATTCTGTGTAGACATAGTAGATAGTATTACCCACTACTTGTAGCTGTGGTAGAAACTTACTATAAGCGCTTGTTGTTTGTTTGGTAGCAGTTTTCCCCGAACCATCTATATTCATTACCCCTGTCCAAATCTGACTATAAGTGCCATCACGCTCATACCAAACATAATATATCTTTGTACCAACAACCTGTAGTTGTGGATAGTATTTATCGTAAGCACTTGTTGTCCTTTGAGTAGCTACAAAACCAGAGCCGTCAAGGTTAGATACTGCTGTCCAGATTTGTCTTTTACTGCCATCACGCTCATACCAAACATAATATATTTTATCTCCCACTATCTGGAATTGAGGATATTCCTTGTCATAGGCACTTGTTGTCCTTTTGACTGCATTAAATAAGTCATACTTCGCCCAAGCCCTATACCAGTATTCGGTATTTTCAGTTAAGCCGGTAATATCTAAATCAAACATTCCTATTCCATAACTTCCTGCATCTTCACTTTTGCTTGAGGTATTGACTTTATCAAGTCCGTAATCAAATCCTCTTTCATCACAATCCTGTCCACCTGTGGAAACGATTTCCCCATTACCTGTTACCTGATTTTTTAGTTCATCGGTTGCGTTATGTGTCACAACTTCGGGATTGGAGTAATCAGTCGTAAAACTTAACCAATCACCATATCCTGTACCACCACCATTAGTTGCATAAGCCCTGAAGTAGTATTCAACATTCGGAGATAAATCTTCTAAGACTAAAGAATAAGCACCTACTCCTAAAGTACCTGTTTCGGGTAGGTCAGTTACATCCCCTGTAGCTCCTATCTTCCATTGGAAACCTCTCTCAGTTGCGTCCTGTCCGCCTGTTTCAGTCATATTACCGTTTAAGGTAGCTTGTGCTGCCTCTATTAAGGTTGCAGCACTTGAGGTAACTGTCGGAGCGTCAACATCCACACCAAAACTCTTCCATGCACCGTACCCCGTACCGCCGGTTGGATTGGTAGCGTAAGCTCTAAAGTAATATTTCTTGGTCGGGTCTAAACCAGTCAGAGCTTTACTGTAAGCCCCTACTGCAAAATAACCACTATCATAAGCATATGAAACAACACCGTCTATTCCTTCTTTATGCTCAAAACCTTTTATAGTTGGAGCCTCACCACCTGTAGAAGTGATATTGCCATTTAATGTAGCCAAAGCACCTGCCACACCCGTAGCGGCATTAGTGGTTACTGAAGGTTTTCCGATAGTCTCGTAAAACATGACTTCATAAACTGCCGCTGCAAAAACATAAGAAGGATTATTATAAAATCTCATTCTCATTTTGGTAACATATTGAACTGTGAAAGTTTTTTCTACCCACGCAACATTAAGAAAAGACCCTTCATAAACATTGTGCCAACTTCCGTCATAATATATATCTAAATCAATCCTGTTTATACCATTTGTACCACCATAAAATGCAATAAATTTTACTTTAGAACAATATATTGCCTTAGTGGTAAATTCTATAAAATTAGTCCAACTTGCTGCTGGTACACCACAAGAAGTAAATGTATGAGCATCACCATCAAAAGCCATATACTCATTATTCCAACTTCCATTCGGGTCATTAAAGCCAGTCGGATATATATATTCATTTGCCATTTTATTCACCTCATTATGGAGAAACACTCCACACGCTATTAATAATAAAACTGATAGAATAATAACTATCTTTTTCATTTTTACGCCTCCTTATATTCACCAAAGGCAGGCACGGCCAAGTCTACTTCTCCCCATTTCTTGTATTTATTTAATGTAATCACTTTATTGTTTAAGTTACTGCTTACCGGTATACTCCACCAGATGTCCTCTGAATCAGCCATATATATTGCCTGAATAAGATAGGCATATTGTGGATTGATTAACTTGATTAACGGGTCAATATCTCCTGATATCTCTCCTGTTTCAATGTCGCGTATGGTATTATCGGAAGCATAAAAATATAATCTTCCTTCAGGATCATTAACAATGGAATGATTGGACTGACATCCAATAGAACTTGGCATTTTCTTCCAACCCCATACAGCCCTGGTTGATACCAGCCATTGCAGAATATAACTCTTTTCCTTAAATATAATTAAGTTCCCCTGATAATTGCCAAAGCCTGTGATAAATTCTTCCCCTTCTGTTTCCTTGCTTCCTGCATCTCCTTTAATCCAGCCACCCGTCTCTGCATCACCCAAATCACTCCATCTAATTCTCTGTGGTTTAGACACGCCATTTTCATAGGTATATCCCAGTTGTAGATAATTCTCGAAGGCAGTAACATATTTCGCTTTAGTCAAGAATTGGCTCTCATATTCCTCTACAACATCATCATTGCCGCCTGTGCCTGCAACGGCATCACCTTGCGCCTGTGTATGCTCATAGGTTAAATCTACGGTAAAAGTTAATGATACGCCAGCCTGAATGGTATATATCTTTCTGACTTCTTCTCTTTCCCCGCCTCTGTTAATATATACATATTCCCCTACCTCAAAGCCTGTGGTAGAAGCCACATTTAACACTTTCTGTGCATCGGAACTATTAGCGTCAACTGTGGTATTGGCGCTGGCAGTATGCTCATAGGTAAGGTCATCAACCATTGTAATAGATACACCGGAAGATACAGAAGCAACAACGCTAACCTCTTCCCTGTCAGTGCCTCTGCCTATAATCACCTTATTTGTAGCGGCATATCCTGTCGTAGCGGCAACACTCAACACTTTCTGATCGGCTGCTGATGTTTCATCTACAACAGTTTCATTAGAGTAAAGTCTCCCATATTCAATACCTGTCGCTGTATCAAGCGCCTCAAAGTTTCCCGTACTGTCCCAGCAAAGCACATAATCAACATTATTAGTGGCAATAACCATGTCATTGTAATCTTCGGTGTCCCATTCGATACAATCACCCGTGCAAGTCCATTTCAAGTCCCAAACCAAAGTGGAAGTATTCCAGAGGTATATGTGTGCTTTTGTAAAGGCTAAAAGGTATTGAACGGCTGTAGAACGCTTGGTGAAGGTGTGATAGTGCAGTATGGTATAACCGTCAGGTGTTTGGGATTTATTACCGTCAGTATCGAGGCAATCGGCTTCCCTCATCAGCCTTGTCCAGACTTCACCATATTTCGTTAGTATGTTGGAATTTTCGGTATTCACGGTATTGGGTAATAGTATGGTAGGGTAATCTTTTTTTAACCCTAATACCGGTGAGAATATACCAAATTTCTGTTTACCTGCCATAATTACTCCTTACCATAAATCATGATATCCCGATGACCTTTGTTCTCTCTCTACTAAATCTTTCAGAGGGGGTAAAAATATTTTCAAGTAAAGTGTTTCATATTCATTCGCTTTATCACTCCATCCTATCCCTCTGCAATAATTTGCCTTCACTTTGGTATAGAGGGCGTCCCTGTATATGTCAGAATAGTAGCGGTCAATATTATCTATGGCGTAAACATCTGAACCATCTATGGACTCCAATTCAGGCACAAAGGCATTGTAAAACAAGGTAGCGGTATAGATGGCGTCAGGTGTGGGATAGGGATACCAGAAACCGCCATGTATCGCAAAGCTGTAAGGCAAACCATAATTAGCCGAGGTCTGGTCGGCGATTGCCAATTGATATTCTCTCCATGTAATCTTTTCCAGAGGGTCGTTATCATCAATCTTTATGGACATTAATTTTTTATAATCAGTAGGCAGGGAATAATAAGTACCGCCTACGGTTGTCGGTACAGTCGTCTCAAACCATATAAACAAATCCCTCATGCTTATATCTTTCATGGCACTAAGGATATATTCTGCCATAGTGTCATCAGTTTCAGACCTGTTTAACTCTTTATTCACATGGGCAAGAATTTCTTCTTTGGTTATTTCAGCCAATTAAAATCACCTTCTTTATCTCATTAGGGCATAACTTATATTTTTATTACTTCTTCCCTGGTCAACGGGTGCAGCCAAAGTTCCCGACCTTAATTTAATATAAGGCAGGGCAATCATGGCTTCTAATATCTCGCCATTTAAGACAATAACCTTACTTGCCGCCACACTTGCTATGGTCGTTTCTCCTACATCATCAGCATTGACGACTTGGTTAAATGTGCCATAAGCCGTATTACAGGCGACAAAGGTTATAATTGCAGTTGTCCATGTTGAAGGGAGAAATAGTGCCATATATTTATAATGCTTTTTAGGTAATACGGTGGACAGGCTTGCTAGACAGGCTTCCACTACTCCGCCTATACCTGTTTGAGAAACTGCTTCTGCGGCGTCATGGGTAAATAATAAATCCTCTACCATAGTCAATGATACTCCTGAGGCAATAGAAGCAATAGTATAAGTGGCTTCGTGGCTTTCTCCGTCATCTACAAGAACGGTTTCACCAACTGCAAAATCGGTCGTAGCGGTAACAGCCAATACTTTTTGTTCGGCAGCACTCTCGGCATCTGTGGTGGTGTCTGCATCTACGGTGTGATTATAAACAAGGTTAGCGTCTAAAGTGATGCTTACTCCTTCCGATATAGAAGCAACCGTTCCTTCTTCTTCCCTGTCAGTTCCCCTGTCAAGGATTACCCGCCAGCCAGGTTGGTAGTCTGTAGCTGAAAAATTACCTGTAGCGGCAACAGGCACTACTTTCTGACCCTTGGCAGCAGTTGCGTCAATATCGCTTCCCGTAGAGTAAACGGTCGGTATTTCTATGTGGCCTGTAACGTGCATATCTTGATCAACCATTTGTGTTCACTTCCTTTTTATTAAGAGTTTCAATAATCTCTTTTTTCTTTTTGCTTTTAATCCCCGCTTTTTCTGCTTCAATTAAAAGCTCTTTGTATTTTAATAACTCATATTTCACTTTATTGCCTATCGGTTTTTCTGCAACAGGTTTCCAGGGGTGGTTGGTGGCAAACTGGTCTGGCCGTGCCTGTAATATTTCAATTATCTTTGGGTCGTCTGTATCATATTCCCCGTTACGAAAGACACATACTCTTTTTTGTGATACAACCTTCAATCCGTCTTTTACCTGTTTAATAACTGAATTAGGCTTATCGGTAATCTTTGAAAAAAACTTCATAATAATCACCCTCCTTTATAGGGAGAGAGGCAAGTTGATCCTGCCTCTCTGGTTTAATTTAAGCTAACTGTATAAACCCGACTTTGACAGTAGCCCCTGAAACGGCAGTGGTAGGTATTAATCTCATTAATATCGAATCTTTTCTGTTAATTGCACCTGTTAATACTTCTGATTCGGTCTGTAAATACGGTAAAGTATCTATCTGTATTACGTTAGAGGTAGCAAGTAGCGGTTTACATAATATTTTAGGTAATCCCGTTTCGTGGCAGCCTGTCATTACGGGATTAGGTTCAAAACTAATTTCAGGACTATTGGCAGCACTGTTAATGACAAAGACCAAAGCCTTGTTCTTTGTGCTTGGATGCAGGATAAAGGTATCTATCTCGTCAAAATCGCAGGCGGCAGCGTCATCATACACGTTCCATACATTCGGGCTAACAGGGGTAACCACTTCAATCCAGTCTGCATCAGTAGCGCCATCTTCTATTTCATATATGCCGTCATTATTCATGTTGGCATTTCCTGTACTGACTGAATCCCTTATGATAATCCAGTCACCTGTTGCAAAGGCAGTTCCTATTCCGGTCATTGCTATTCTACAAGCCCCGTCAGCTTCAAGGGTAAAAACGGCAGCCCCATGATCTTCCTTGTTACAGGTAGCGGAAACGAGGGTTAATACTTTCATGCCGTTTACACTTAAATCTGTACTGGTAGGCACATCTATATAAGCCATAATATTCTCCTTTCCCTTACAATTAAGGCAAGTTTATACTGGTATCTGGAAGTGTTGATAGGTTGCATCGTGGTCAGTCCATACTTTTTTGCCTGTTGCGGGGGTAATTGTTACAACGATTTTACTTTCAGTAGCGTCAACGCCTGTGGATGTCATATATCTTGCAGGAGTAAAACAGAAGGCTTTTGAAGTGCCTTGTGCAACTGCAACAGCACCCATTGCTTTAGCAGCCCAGTAATTCCCAGCGGAAACAGTAACAGACAAACTGCCTGCATTACCTGAAACTTCATTGATTATCAATATCAGCTTTTTGCCGTTTTTAGTGGGGATAAAAGTTAAAGTTTCAAGTGCGTCTGCTGTGGTATTAGTAAAAGCCACATTAGTACACAAAACGCCGCTATCCCTTGTCAGGTCTATGTTGGTAACATCTGTATTTATCGTAACCATAATATTCTCCTTTCCCTTATTAAGGTAACTCTATAACGGTATAGTAAGTTGTGGTAGTGGCAGCAGCCCCTAACGTCATAACAATACGGTAATCATAAGCAGAGGCAGCGGTGTTTAATACATACTTTGAAAATCTTGCAGACTCAAAAACAAATACTCTTGTTTCTGCTCCCATTGTTACTTGGGTCATTGCTTTTGCAGCCCAGAAATCTCCGGCAACAATATCAACAGTATAGTTAGCGCCGCCATTAGTCAGTATTACCAGTAATTTATTACATGATTTTGTCGGGGTAATAACTAAACTGACGGTATCAGCGCCAATAGCTGTTGGGGCGGCAACTGTCCCTGTATTTCTTACAGCACTAATAATGGTGCAATCCATTGAAGTAGCCATAATATTCTCCTTTCTTAAAGATTGAAAGATAGCCCCCAAGTTAATGAGGGCTATCTGTTTGTTTAAATTAGATTACAGTATCAACAGCCTCAGTAAAGGCACCAACAGCCAATTCATTTGGCTTAACAACCTTTATGCCGTAAACGTGAAGCCCTTTTAAAGCATCTCCAAATCTCTTTTCAGGTTTGAACGCTTCTGTTTCTACAATCTGTTCTGCATAAGCAGTACAGCCATAAGAGCCTGCTAAAACTACGGTAGCGGCATTATTGCCTGACTCGTACATATCGGGGCCTAAAACATTGGTAACAAATCCATTAATGTTGCCCTTTAAGTCCTCTGCCTGATATATGCCTGCGAGCAAAAGTTTTGTTCCCAGCCAATGAGGCATAGTCAGCCATCTTTGTTCTTTGGGAATTTCTGCTTCTTTCAAGAGCAAATCCATTTCAGCTACATTACTAATTGCAGCGGTAACATCTAAAGTTCCTTCTGTTGGTCCGGTTAAGCCTGCCCCTGCTACCATTGCGGCGTAAATATTTGCGTCTGCTGTATCTTTCATGGTATAGGCGGCTTTGTGGGTGGCTTCCTTCATCAGTGCGGCATTACTCTGTATTGCATCTACGTCGGAAACCCAGAAGTCAAAATAATCGGCTTTATCGATTACAAGAGCAACCCCTGCGTCCGATAAGCCCTGCATGGTGATTTCAGCACCGGTATAAGTACCGATATTAATAGCACCAATTCCACCAATATGGACAGACTGACCCATTTTTGTTATGGGGGCGTCTATCGCACATCTGCAAATCTTTCCATAGACTTGCGCTTTTTCCATCGCCTTCATTATGGCGACATTCCACAGTTCTGGAATAGTATTTAAAATAGCCATTTGTCTAACTCCTTATATTTAATATTTTTATGCTTACCACCTCACGTCTTTTACATCTTTGGAGTTAGATGATTAACCCTACTTAAACCAATAGGGTGGTTATTACTTCCACTTCTTCATGGACTCTTCTATTTCTTCCCAGTGTTCCGAAATTTGTTCTTTTGTCATCTTCTTAACCATTTCCTGGGGATAGAATCCGCTGGGGACAGTGGTTCCCTCTAAACCCTCTTTCGAGGTCACAGTCTTGTCCGGCAAGGTCTTTTTGTAGGTCTCATAGCGTTTGGCAATAATCGGGTCTTTCAATCCGATTTCATAAGCCGTCTCGCCTGGGTCAGGATCATCAAGAATTAGTTCTCTGTATTTTTTGTTCTTCTCAATCATTCTCTTAGTGCCTTCATTGACCTCATCAAAAGATAAGCCCTTACCTGCTTTCTCTTCTGTATGATTTTCTTGTGCCTTCTTAAAACTCTTTTCGATTATTTTATTCTTCTGTGCTGTAGTCATTTCAGTCTTTTCTTTGGTGTACATATCCAAGAGTTTTTTTTCTAAACTTGCTATTTTCTTATTCACTGCTGCCACTGTTGCCACATCGTCGGGGTCGCCTGTCTCTTCTTCTTTTGTAGAGGCTTTTTCTAACTTAGCCTCTAATTCGGCCAACCTAACCTCGTATTGTGCAGTCTTAGCCTGTGCTTCCTGTCTTGCACGGGTCTCGCTTTGTTTATCGCTTAGAAGCCCTTTCCATTCTTTCTCGCTGTAAGATTTCTCTTTTGGTTCTTCTGTAACCGTTTCTACTGTTTCATCTGCCATTAAATTTCTCCTTTAATTTAACGTCTAAAAGTTAGACGAATTGCCCGATTTTATGCCTATCGGGAAGGCTATCTTTTCGCTAATTGTTTCTTTTGCGGCTGTTTTGCCTGTGCCTGCTGTTTCTGCCCTTGTGCCTGCATAGCCATCTGCTGTTGTGCCAACTTTGCCTGCATTTCTGCCTGCTGTCTTAATCTTTCTATAATCTCTTCTTTTTTAGGTACATCGCTTGCCTCAATAACAATATCCGGTGGGATTACCTCGCCATATATCTTTGCCATATCAAGCAACATTTCAAAGTTTGCAAATCTGATGGTCGGGTTACTTGGACTGTCTGATATCTCTATGCCGTATTTGCCTATCTTCCGGCTTCTAATGGCCTCTAATAGCTGGTCTACATTCTGTTCTATCTTGGCTTCACTTGCTATTGCCATTATTTCGGCGGTAGAGAAGGTATTTCCGAATCTAATCATGTCCACTATGGTTTCGGAGTATATCTTATGGGTAAGCTTCATATTATCAAAGATGATTTCAGAGCCGATTAAGCCCTGGTTGATACGCTGTTTGTCTTTTACGCCTGACTCGCTTGCTGCCCCCTGTGCCAGCATATTAAGGTTAACACTTGATATCTTTGGGGCGTCCATCTCTGCTAGTTTCTCTAATTCAATATGCCCCACTGATATTTGGGTTGGCTCTATCTTTTCAGGTGCAACGGTATCATAATTTATAACAGGTGAAGGACTGGAAGACTGTTCCTCTAATTCATAAGGATCAGCCCCACCTTCACGCTTATTTTTCCATCCGCTATTAGCAGAACTATTTAGTATGTTGATGGCCTGACTTCTCCGCTTATTTTTTTCTTTCTGCGGGTCTATTAAGTTATCTACCACACCCAGGAAATTACCTTTCACAAAGTAAGGCACAAAGCGGACAATGGGAAACTTTGTCATCTCTCCAAATGGCCTCTCAACGTGTTCCAGCTCAATATCTCCCATAGTTGTGGTACAGTTTAAGACGGGAATAACATTCTCCCTGACTGCAAAAATAGGACTCCTGCCCTCTTCTTCTGCACGCCTGCGGTCTTTTTCTAATATAACTTTAAGCAGGTCCTCTTTGCTCTTATGGACTCGCTTGTTGTCCATTGTTAAGGTATCAATTAAATAAGTAGCTTTTTCGTAGGACTTCCACCAGGTCTCCCTTAATCTTGTCTTAAACTTATCGGGGTTCTTGTCACCACCAGGGAGAAGCTCTTTATCTCTGTTGTCTAAATCATCATATTTTAAATCTTCTATATCTTTTTTGCACTTTGGATATATTAATTTAGCCTGCTCTTTATCTGCCCAGTAAGACTCAATAACATATTTACCATTGTTCAGGTCATACTTTTTGTTGTTAGGATCTTCACAAACATCAAAGGGGCCTTTGATATCTACCTTAATTTCGCCATTAAAAGGATCGTCCTCATATTTAATGTCAAGCCCTATGAAGCCTTTGGAACTGATTAATCCGTCATAGAAGGCTGCCGACCTGATATATAAGCCGTTAGACATATCCTCTACATGCTTGGTAAGCTCGGTCAGTAGGTCTGCTACAATGCCTAAACCGCCTTTTCGTGGAAAACATTTGATATCCATGCGGTTTTGCCGTTCATAGCCGGTGAGAAGATTGATGATAGGGAATATAATATTTAATGATAAGTGCATACGTCTCTTACTGTCTAATATAGCGATATCTTTCGAGTCCCACTGCTTGTCGCCACCTTCGTAAAAGCCATAGTTTTGGATGGCGTGCTGTGTGTATTCAGCCTGTCCCTTTATTGCTTCCTCCCAAAAGTCCTTCATCTTCTCTACTCTGGTAGATTGCGGTTGTGTCATAGAATCACCTTCCTTAGTTTGTATAGGCTAAAGGATATAAAGTTGTCATAGGTACGACAAAATGTTTCAAACAACCTTATGTCCTTATAAATAAAACCTTAGTTAACTTAGGGTCTTACTTATGCCTTATAGGTCTAATACGCCCCTCTCTTTTTTCCACTGGACTACTTCGGGTCTACCATGCCTCATTCTAAAGTTTCCCATTTCCCTTGTAATCTTAACTTTCATTTTTCCCCCGCAATCACAAGTAACACTGTTTCTGTCTTTTATAGGACAGATTATTTCTTCCTCTTTTCCACACTCTGAACATTTAATTGTGTATAATGGCATAATTACCTCACTAATATAAAAAATACTATTGACGCTATAAATAGCCCGAAATAGCCGATTAGAATTTTGAAGAACATAGGCTACTCCTTAATCTTATTTTGTTAATACCAAACATTTATTCCCTCCTATACACTCATGGCACTGCCGCCACTATTTCTCCTGTAATATTTTCTAAACGTGGTCTCTTCTCTTGTCTTGGTCACGTCAAACCCCTGTGCTTGACGGATATTGATAGCCGCATAACGTGCTGCTGCCCCTGCATGGGTATGGGGGCTGTCCTTTTCTATGTCAATATATCGTTCTTCTTGTTTATTCCAATGCTTACCCCATTTCTTTAGATGGTCAATGCCTACTTTGCACTTTTCTTCATCCCATCTACACAAGCCCAACAAGCCCCTTAGCACGTCTACGCCGTTCTGAAAACTTGCCATCGGTGTCATTTTGAAGAGAATTCCTACATCTTTGGCGTGTGCAAGCCTGCTCTTTGCTGCTTCTTCCTTGCCTACCATTTCGTTATTTTGTATGTCAAAAGGTGCATAATGCTGTTTGTAGAGATAGCCCTTTTCCTGTAGCAATCTTGCCCAGTAAGGAAATGCTGTTCCTGACCTTTCCTCGTAGTCGATAAACCGTATTTCCTGCCCTACCTGTTGTACAAACCAAACTGACATAAAATCCCTGACCCCTAAATCCCAATAAGTGCTGACCAGGTATGTAGGGTCATAAGGTAGGTATTCAATCCTGCCTTGATCCTCGGCATCCTGCATTAACTTGCCGACATAAGTGCCTTCAATACCCTGCTTAAAACTACACCAAAACTCTTGTTGTGCAAAGTCCTCGCCCATTCCCATTGCAATCTCATCTTCTATTTGCTGGTGAGTAACCATTCTCACGTTTTTGTCGGTATAGGTATCGTCCACGGTATGCAGGCAAGTAAACCATCTGGGGTTCTTCTGTGCGTTCTCATAAAGCTGTTTGAAGTGATTGTCGCCATTTGGTGTAGACTGAAACAAAGCCCATCCGCCATTTTTCATCAAGATAGGTCTAACTACGTCCCATGCTCCTGGGTGCTGTCTGGCTTGCTCGGAGAAGATAACTCCTCGTGGGTTTGTGCCTCGCATACTCTCATAACGCCCCATATCTGTTCCTAT
Organism: uncultured Dehalococcoidales bacterium; assembly: GCA_964654015.1. Taxonomy (GTDB): domain Bacteria; phylum Chloroflexota; class Dehalococcoidia; order GIF9; family AB-539-J10; genus JAUUZT01. The sequence goes on from CAZZHQ010000033.1 coordinate 19,473, forward strand.
AATCTGAAACATAGACTGCCCTGCATTACCCTTGCAGTAGATAGAGAACTTCATGTCGGTTTTGTTTAGCTTGGTGGATAAAATCCCTTTTGGTAGGTAGGTCTGGAAAAAGGTATCGCCTTCATCTGTATACCCTTCCCACAATATTTTTCTGCCCTGCTTTTGCGAGGGAAAAACATAATAATATAGTCCCGGATATAGCCACATCTGTTCCAGGATAAGATTAAAGCCCCTGATATCCTTACCACAACGCCTGTGATCCACCCATATACCACGCTTGTAGCCATCTCTAAGCATATTAAATGATGGTATCTGCCAGTAATACGGTATGAATTGGTAGGGCATGGTAATATGTGAGGGGTTTTTTGGTTGTAATATAGTGGTTTCAGTCATTTATCCTCTATAACCGGTGGCTCGCCTTGTTGCACAAATACCACGTGGTCTATTACTTTAGGTACGGTGACCTCAAGATTTAAATTATTATTATATTTATCTTTCTTCCGGTTGGTAAGATAGAACTCTACTGCCTTTTGCATACCTGATTTCACATTTTTATATAACTGACACTCTGCCATATCAGTTAATGACTCTTCTATATCATGTATTTCCTGTTTAAATTTCGGGTATTTTTCAATCCAATTGTAAAAAGTTAATCTACTTATGTTAATAGCCAAACAAGCCTTACTAATATTACACATTTGCTCTTTATATGCTTTTAGAAAAAGGTCTTTTTTTGTTAATTTTGTTAAGTGTGACATTTACCATTCACCTTCTTCAATTTCTTCTATCGTCACTCTTAATACTTTCCCTTTCATTCGCACTAATTCAATGGCTTGCTCAATATATAATTCGGGGATTTCTAATTTTGCCTGTGCGCCCTCTTGTCCATCAAATAATATTGCAGATTTTATAGTGGGTAAGGTAGCCTCAAATTCAATCTTCATTAAAGATATCCCCTTCCTCATTCATCATTTCTTTTAGTTTGTTTGTGGCTCTGTCTTTTATGTCTTGAACTGTAGCTCTTGGAAGGTTAGTCATTGCTTCTATTTCCCGTATTGAATAGCCTTGGTTACATAATAATATAATTTCTCTTTCGGTTGGGCTTAGTTTTTGCAGGCTTGCTTGAAGGTCTATTGAGGCAATAACATCCTCTTCGGTGGGATAAATTGTCATGCCCCAAAGTGGTCTGGAGTTTTGTGGTGGGTTAATTCCGTAGTTTTCTATCACAATTTTATTTCTTGTCATCTATATCACCCTATTATCATTATACAAAAAAACTTGTCAAGTGTCCGACATAGCAGCAAACTATTTCCTCCTTTCTTTTTGTTCAGGCAATGGGTTCACCTCCCCTCTATCTTATTTATCGCTTCTTCTAAACTTCTCACTATATAATATTCCCCACCCATTACCTCAAAACTTGCTTGCCATTCTTGCTGGTCTTTAGATTGCTTACCGCTTTCGCTTTTAGCTTCAAGGGCTACGGCTCTTAGAATTTTTACCCCTACCACCGTAGGCCATGCGTAAATTACTCCGGGTATCCACACCAAAAAATCAGGACTGCCTTTATCTCCAAATCTTATATACCTTCTTTTGTTTTTACCGTCATCTACAGGCATGGCGCCCGAATTATTCCTTATGAACATCAGCTTCTTTTGGTTTTTTTGTATCTGCAAGTAATCGCCAACAACCCGTATAACGTCATTTTCGGTTATCTTGATCTTTGTCTGCTTCAGCCTGCTTCGCCTCCTTTAGATATTTTTGCTCAACAGCAACTAATGCCTCATAATACGTTAAATGTTTTCTAAATGTTTTTGTTCTTTTAGTATCATTTTTTAGTTCGTTTAATATCGACTCCAACGCCTCGCCTCGTTGGAGCAGGGCAATAAAATGTTCTTTATATTCTCTAAATTCTGGATAATCTTCATGTATATATATTTCTAAATCATTAATAAATCCAATCGCCTCTTTAACTTCTATCTTTCGCCTCCTTCCACTCCTCATAATCCCCTCTTAATATCTCTATTTTGTTATTGCAAAACTCACATTGCCCTGCCACGCTATCGTCAAATGGACAGGACTGAAGCTCTACGGGGTTGCCACAGACAGGGCAAGTATACGCATGAAAATACATATCATTCGCCTCCTTTAATCGGTCAAGCCGACCTTTATATATGGGATTTCTTCTTCTGTTGGATAGTAACTATCCTTCTGCTCTAACGCCTTGATACGGTTGGTTAGCTTGGTTATCTGGGCTTTAAAAGTAGCTTCAAATTCTAAAAATGCTTTTTTGTCCTCTTCAAACTGCTCTATGCTCATTCCTTTACCTCCCTCCCATTTATCGCCTGTCCAGACTTTGTTATATTTTTCGTGCATGACAACCATTAACCAAAATTCATTCCATGATATATAATCATTGCTTATCAGAAACATAGTAGCCAACCTTCTTAACGTCCCATCTAAATTTACAAGTGGGTTGCCTAATATCTCCTGCAACTGCTCTTGTGTGGGTAGCCAGATTTCGTCCTCTGGAATAAAGTTTGAAACGATACATAATTCACAGGCCGAGGGTATCATCAAATACTTATCGCCTTTCCAATACATATCCCCATACTTAGCCCTAAATGGATTACGCCATAGTTCTTGTATCATTTTTGCCTGCTCGCACATCTTAATATAGTTATCCGTTATCATTTTATTTATCCTCCTTAATAAAATAATGGATGGCTGATAATATTCTTTACCAACCGCTGGTCTTCTGTCGCATTCTTAAAGCTAATATAAGTAATCTTGTCATTGTTTATCCGGGTATTCTCTTTCATCTTTGCTACTAGCTCTTTGCTTTTCATTAGCTTCCAGTGCTTCCTCGGCTTTGCCTTTACCTGATTATTCCATGCAATTCGTTTTAGCGGTATACCCCACTCTTTTAAGTACCTGTAAATTGTGCTTAATGCCACACTATACCCACTCGCTATTTCTGAAACTTGCATATCATTCTGATATTGGTTGATTATTTTGTCTTTGTCGGCTCGAATAATATCCTTTTTAACCATACATTTGTTCATTAGTTTCCTCCTCCTGCCGTCTCCGGCATATTAAATTTACCTTTTAACATATCGCTTAATCTTTTAGCATTCGCTTTACCTTTTTCTATTTCTTCTTTGGTTAATACAGGTTCATCTTTTGGGATATACTTCTCTGGCGTTTGCTCTAACTGCTCAAATACATCGGCTGGCCGTGGGAAGTATTTACACCGTCTAAGGCATTTCTTGGTAATAATGCTTGCCTGGCTGTCGGGGATATCTTTGAATAAATCAAAATAAATTCCTATTACATAGGGATTAAGTGTTTTTT
>CAZZHQ010000034.1:0-22627 GCA_964654015.1 uncultured Dehalococcoidales bacterium
TCATTTTCAGCATCAGTTCATTTGCCAACTCGACTATGTCCTCAAAACTTTTTCCCTCTTTTACCGCATCGGCTAATCCAATGACCAGTATCATCTCACCAGCCTCGGCTGTACGGGAGTCAATGAGTTCAATCCTGGTTTCAGGGAATTCCTTTCGAGCCAATTTTGTGGCATCCAGGGCTGCTTGATAGCCCTTGGTAAATGCAGCAGTCATGGTTATACAAATAATGTCCTGCTCCTTCCTGGCACATTCTCGGAACGCTTGCAGAAACTGCCCTGGTGAAGGACATGAGGTTGTCGGTAGATTGGCTTTTTCCTTAAGCCTGCCGTAAAGCCAATCCATATCTACTTCTGTATCCAGATAATCTCTATCATCAGTAATGACATGAAAAGGTACAATAGCGATTTTATTCTCAGCAATAAACTCCGTTGTCAGGGTTACCGGACTATCGGCGACAATAGCCACTTTTCTCATTGAAGCTCTCCTTTATGAGTAATACTACCAGAGATAATACATCGCATTGCGATGTATTGTAAAGCCAATTATACTATATCTGTCAATTTTATATATCGATTATTTTTCGCTGAATTTAGATTGGTAGCTATAATAATCTAATAATCACTGCTCTTGCCCGTAAGCAGATTGAAGGCAGTATTACCCCAATTCCCTGCTCTGCGGAGCAGCCATAGTAAGAAAAAGAGAATTACAATACCACATATATCTGCAATTAAATCAGCATAGTCACAATTCCTGGTAGCAACATATAGCTGGTGAATTTCGTCGCTCAGCGCATATATCGCTCCAAATATAAGTACTATCCTGAAACTGCTCAAAAACCTTAGACTGGTCGTTCTTTGCAGGGCAAATAGAATTAAATATGCCAGTATAAAATACTCAGCAGCATGGAGAATTTTATCTGGCATGACGTGGCGTCCGGGCGTTATGTCATCAGGCAGCGAAGACAGATAGTAAATCACGCCCATCCACAACACAGTCGGTACCCAGTAAGGAAATGCCTGGATTATTTTTTTTACTTTCATATATAGATTCGTCCTAAGTCAGATTGTGCCACAGGTATGAATTACACAACTGCGTCATTTTTTCTTTTGTTCTTTGAGCATCGCCTTCGGCGATAATCCCTTCCAATTCCAGAATATCTTCCTTGAATCTGCTGGTATCCATCTTGTTTTCCCTGACAACCGTGATTTTTTTATGTTCTGTGGGCGACGACTCTTCGTAATCCCAGAGCAGCTTTTCGTGCAATCTTTCTCCCGGGCGAATGCCGCTGAACTCGATAGGGATATCTTTTTCCGGTTCAAGTCCTGAGAGCCTTATCAAATTACGAGCCAGCTCCAGTATAGAAATCTGCTCACCCATATCGAGAACAAAGACCTCACCACCCTTTCCCATAGCTCCAGCCTGGATTACCAGTTGCATTGCTTCGGGAATAGTCATGAAATAGCGGGTCATCTCCGGATGAGTAACAGTTACCGGCCCACCCTGAGCAATCTGTTTTTTAAATGTAGGTACGACACTGCCACTCGAATCAAGAACATTGCCAAACCTTACTGTCATAAACCTGGTTGAACTTCCCCTTGATAAAAACTGAACAAGCTTTTCCACCAGTGCCTTCGAGCTCCCCATTATACTCACTGGTTCGACTGCTTTATCAGTGGAAACGGAAACGAACCTGTCCACCTTAAATTGTATGGCTATCTCTGCCACCGTCTTTGTTCCAAACAGGTTATTTTTCACCGCCTCAACGGGATTTAGTTCCATCATGGGGACATGCTTGTAGGCAGCCGTATGAAAGACTACGGCAGGTTTATAGCTGTCAAAGACCCTTGCTATGCTATTCCTGTCAGTGATATCAGCAATCACCGGGATAGTGTGAACAGGGTAACCAGAGTTCCGGATTTCCTGCTCAATATCAAAAAGGCTGCTTTCACCCTGATCAACCATGATGAGAGTTGAAGGCTGCAATCGGCTTATCTGCCTGCAGAGTTCCGACCCGATAGACCCACCCGCGCCGGTTATCATAATTGCCCTGTCTGCAATATAGCCGGCCGCCTCTTTAAGCTCCACCTTCACCGGCTCTCTTCCCAGTATGTCCTCTACTCCTATCTCTCTAATCTGCGAGATACTGACTGTCCCGTCAATGATTTGATAAATACCTGGCAGTGTTTTGCAGCTCACTCCCAGCTCCCGGCATTGAAAGAAAATATCTCGAATCACCTCGCGGGATGCGCTCGGTATACTGATAATGACCTCTTCAATTTGATGTTTACTGACTATCTTCTTCAGTTGCTGCCGTGTGCCCAGCACCTTCACGCCGTGGATAATCAATCCCTGTTTACCGGGGTCATCGTCTATTATCCCAATGGGGCGATAAGCAAGCTCAGGACGCCTTATCATCTCATTGAGTATAGCCTCACCACTGTCTCCTGCTCCGATAATCAGAATTGGCCTTCTCTTCGTTGGCGTCAGCAGGCTTTTCAGTTTTAAATCACGCATGCCCCTGTGCGCAAACCTTATTCCCCCAACCAGTGCCACTGTGAAAAATCCGTCCAGAGCTACTACCGAACGTGGAAAAGCGAATCGGTAAATAAAGAAGATGATGACTATTGCTGCCAGCGTGCCAAGTAAACTGGCCCAGATAATACTAAGAAAATCTCTCATACCGGCATAGCGCCATAACTTGCGGTAGAATCCCGCGAAATAAAATATAACCAGCTTTGTTATCACCAGTGGAATAACAAAAGTCTTGAATATTTCCATTTGCGCAGGGGGAATGCTGAAATCAAATCGTATAAAGAAAGCCAGAGCAAACGCGCCAGCTATTAAAAATATGTCAGCAATGATTTCCGGAACGCTGTAACGGTTGATTTTCATCTTCTCGACATCTGGTTTATATTCATAATCCGGCAATTATCTCTTTCAAACTCTGCACTACGAAATCAATTTCCTGCTCACCGAGATTGCTGTAGAAAGGCAGGGCGATTGTCCGTTTAGAGACGTGTTCAGTGATGGGGAAATCACCCTCTTTAAAGCCGAACATTTTTCTATAAAATGGCTGAAGATGAATAGGAGTAAAATAGTTACTGCAGCCTATTTCGCGCTCTTTCAACTGTTTCAGGATGCTGTCCCGATTTTCCGCTGAATATCTGTCTGCCAGGACCACTACATAGACGAACCAGCTTCTTTTCATCTCTGGCGATGAAAAAGGCACGCGAATTTCTTCCATGTCGCGCAGTCTTATGTCATATAAACAAGCAACCTGCTCCCTTTTTGCCAGGATGGACTCAATACGTTCCAGTTGAGCTATGCCCAGTGCACAATTTATGTCACTGAGTCGATAGTTGTAGCCCAACCTGGAATGTTGCAGCCATTCGTCTCCTTCTCCTCTGCCCTGGTTTCTCATACTGCGACAGAGGCTAGCAATCTTTTCATTGTTGGTAACGATTATTCCGCCCTCTCCGGTGGTCATCTGTTTATTGGGGTAGAAAGCAAAAGCGCCTGCTTCACCAAAAGTGCCCAGCTTTCTACCTTTGTATTGTGCACCAAGGGCTTCACAGCTATCCTCTATTAATAAAAGGTTATGCTTCTGTGCAAGCTGTTCCAGTTCATCCCAATGAGCAGGGTAGCCAAACACGTCTACGGCCAGAATAGCTCTGGTCTTTTCCGTTATTCGTTTTTTCATACGGCTAACAAACATATTAAAAGCCAGCGGGTCTATGTCCACAAAGACAGGTTTAGCTCTCTCAAACAGGATGCAGTTGGCTGAGGCTATAAAGCTGAACGGCGTGGTGATAACCTCATCGCCGTCTTTAATATCAAGTGCCCTTACTATAAGATGAAGTGCGCTGGTACCGCTGTTTACCGCGACAGCATAGTCCACGCCGATATACTCCGCCATTTTTTCCTCAAATTCAATCAGCTTAGGACCCAGACTGAGGCGTGGCGTTTTCAGTACTTCGACAACGGCCTTTATATCGCTTTCAGTTATATCCGGACTTGATAACGGTATGTCCATATTATCCTTTTTAAAAACACATCATGCACTACCTCAAAGTATATAATATTAAGTATGTCAGATATATACCAAACGCACGTTAACCGGTTGTATTAGTTATCGAATATGGCTCTATTACAATTATTTATCACGTGATTCCCATCGGCCTTTAAATGTAAACCAAAATGACAGCAATATGAGTCGTATATCTAACCATAGGCTTCTATTTTTAACATAGAGATTATCATAACGAAATTTATTTTTATGATTTATATCTTTGGGAGCATAGACCTGGGCTATTCCGGTAAGACCTGGTTTAACGCTGCTTCTCATGCTGTAACCCGGAACCATGGTAATATTTGCATACTGTATCTTTTCCTCATCATCTATCTTATAAGGCAAAGCCCTGGGACCAACAAAACTGACTTCCCCTTTTAGAATGTTTACTAGTGTTGGTAGTTCATCCATAGCAGTAGCTCTCAATAAACGCCCAATCTTTGTAACTCGTGGATCATTGTCTATAAATACCACCAGGTTATCTTTGCCACCTCCATGCCGCATGGTCCGCAATTTGATTATTTTAAATAGCTTTCCATCCTTTCCACATCTCTCCTGCAAGAAGAAAATGGGACCCCTGTCTTCCATATATATTGCGATAGAAAAGATAAGCAACAGTGGCAAGGACAAAATAAGCCCCAGAAATGCCAGGGTGAAGTCAAAAGCCCTTTTTAATAGATTACTCATCGTTCTATTGCTTAAATATCTTGCTCTTTAACCTTTGGCCTCATACCTATTTTTTTACAGGGGCTACCTACATTTATAGTCCAGGGTTCGATATCCTTTATTACCAGGCTATTACTGCCGATAATTGCCCCTTCACCAATTATCACATTCGGGTGAATGACCACATTGGTACCAATAAAAGCATCTTTTTCTATAATCACCTTACCAGCAATCACATTTCTTTGACTGGCAGGTAGAGCAGCCGACATTCTCTTACCACCATAATAGGTATCAGTCCCGGTAATTATTCTAGAGCCACAGGCGATTGCAGCATAATCGCCGATTAACAACTCCCCTCCCCCAATAATGCTAACAAAAGAGGCAATATGAACATACCTACCAATAGTGATGCCCTTACCGCCATAGATAAAGGTAAAATCATCAACCATGGAATGGGCGCCTATCTCTATTACCTCTGGTTTAATGATTTTCGCCAGGGGAAATATCTTTACCTCTTCGCCACAACTCTTCAGATTTCTTACCACTAAGTTTTCGTCATCATTACTTTCAAGCATCTTCAATAACCTCCAGTAATCTATCGACTAAAACCGGCACTGAATGGTATTTCATAACATAATCATAACCTCGTTTCCCCATTTCCCTCCGTTCTTCGGCACTCAAACTGCACATCTTCATAATAGCATCTGCCAAAGCCTCCGGGTTTTCAGGCTCTACTGTTATTCCACAATTAGCATCAGCCACAGGGTTATTAAACGAATCAACAGCCCACACTACTGGCCTTGCACATGACATGTAATCAAATATTTTGAGAAAACTCACACCATATTTGTAAAGTGCTGTTTTTCTCTTCGTTATCACTGCTATGTTAATAGATTTCAGAAATATGGGCATGGTATAGTTAGGAATTGGATTAAAAAAATCTATATTCTTTAATCCCCGATTTGCTGCCTTTTCCGTTAACCTCTTCTTTTCGGGCCCATCACCTACCAGTAAGAAATGGACTTTATCCAAACCTTTATCTTGAAGTAGCCCGGCTGCATCAACTATCGTGTCCAGCGCATCAGCTATACCATGAGCACCAATATAGCCTACTATAATTCTTCCTTTTGATCCCAGGCTAGATATGGATTCACTTAGCTCTTGAGCTAGTTGAGTCCCGCCATTAGAAAATAATTCTGGGTTTACGCAATTGGGTATATAAACAACCTTATCACTCAGAATGCCTAGTCCTCTTATGTAATCTGACGCCTTTGGCATGACAGCAATAATTCTCTCCGCCCTCTGATAAAGAAACCTCTCCAGAATCCCCAGAAGCTTCACCACAAGGCTCTTGCTGCTGTAGTCTCCTATATCTATGAGAGTTTGCGGCCATAAATCAAGGACATCGAATATAAACCTTGCCCTCTTATGTTTAGCCAGAAACCACCCTGATAATCCTGCAAATGGATGAGGTGTTGCAGCCAGAATCACATCAGGGTTATTTTTGGATTTAAGCCCCAGGACAATGACGCGAAAGCTGTAGCTCAACATATTCATAGCCCTTCGCCAGTCATTCCCTCTATAGTACGGAGATGTCCGAATCCAGATGAATTCTACCCCGTCTATGTTCTGTCTTCGGTAGCTTTTATTTCCTTCAAGTCTTTCCTCTTTCCTCGTGCGATGGTTGAAGCCAGAGGCAAAGATAGTCACCTGATGCCCCCGCTTTATAAGTTCCCTGGCAAAGTCAAAATGTCTTGTAAAGCCCGGGGTATCAGGTGGAGTCGCATAATGGCTAATCATCCAGATAATCATTATGTCATCTGTCTTCTGTAGGATAAATCTTCCTATACTGGATGGTATTCATTCAATACTTCGACAATTTTTGATGCATCTTCATGACTTAGAACTGGGCTCATTGGCAGACTAAGAACCTCTCTATGAATCCTTTCCGTCAATGGGTAACTATCTTGATTCCACTCTTGGTAGGCTTGTTGTTCGTGTGGTGGGATAGGATAGTGAATCATGGCCTGAATTTTATTTTCCAGAAGATATTGCTGTAAGTAGTCTCTTTTTTGCGTACGGATAATAAACAAATGCCATACGTGGGATTCCTCATCTCCGCCAGGAATCTGCGGAATAATTATGTTTTCGTTATTGATATTGGTCCTGTAGTAGTTGGCTATTTCCCTTCTTTTTTCATTATCTGAGTCTAAATGCCGGAGTTTAACTCGCAGAACAGCAGCCTGCAATTCATCCAGGCGGCTATTTACACCTTTAAGGATATGCTCATACTTCTTAACTGAGCCGTAATTATGAAGTGTACGCAAACACTCTGCCAAATTATCATCATTTGTGGTTATTGCGCCACCATCACCTAATGCCCCTAAATTCTTTGTGGGATAAAAACTAAATCCAGCCGCATTGCCCAGGCTACCGGTTCTATTCCCATTATTCTTAGCCCCCTGTGCCTGTGCGGTATCCTCGATCACCTTTAAATCATATTTCTTGGCAATCGAACGAATATAAGTCATATCAGCACATAGCCCATAGAGATGAACAGCCAAAATCGCTCTTGTGCGAGATGTGATTTTTCTCTCTATTTTGCTGGGGTCGATGTTGTAGGAGAATAAATCCGGCTCTACTAGAACCGGAGTTGCTCCATTAGCAGAAACTGCAAGAATCGTTGCAATATATGTGTTGGCAGGAACGATTATTTCGTCACCACTCCCAAAGCTATAACCACGAATAATAAGTGCCAGAGCATCGAGCCCGCAGGCAACACCAATACAATGCCTTACACCGCAATATTCAGCAAACTCAGCTTCAAAAGCTTGAACTTCATTGCCAAGAATATACCTTCCACTATGTAAAACACGCCTCATAGCTATTTGAATTTCTTTATCATATTGATAATTAAGCTTTTTCAAATCTAGAAAAGAGATCATTCTTTCACCGTTATGTACCTTATAACCTTGGCTGGAATTCCCATAACAACAGCGCTTTCCGGAACATCTTTTGTTACAACCGAGCCGGCGCCGACTACAGCGTTTTCCCCGATAGTGATGTCAGGCAATAATATAGCTCCTATACCGATCGAGGCTCCATCTTCGATAGTAGGCCCTTTAATACGTGAATCTTCGTATCCAAGCTTCCCTATTGCATTGTCATTAGCACTTACCACGCAGTGACCGACAAAAACATTGCTTCCAATCTTACACTTACCTGTAATACACGTAAGGTCCATTATCTTTGTCCCATTACCAATGGTAGTCGCATAATTAATCGTCACATATCTGCCAACAGTACAGCCCGAACCAATTCTACACTGCTCTCTAATTGATGCGCCATCCCCGACTAGTGTATTCTCACCGATTTCAACATCGTAATAAATCACCGCGTTAGGTCCAATACAACAATTAGCACCGATTACAACATGTTCTATATATTCAGGTTGCCGGGCAAGAGCTATTCCTTTGGGAACTTTGCCAATATATGTGCCAGGAAAAATCTCAACATTACTATCAATGACCACGCCACTCTCAATCACAACATTAGGGTGAATAATCACATCATTTCCAATTATGACCCCTTGTCTAACTACTGCGAATTCCATGATTATTACGTTATTCCCTATGGTTTCAGTTTCTACTATAGATTTATCACTAATCAACATAGGACTCCCCTTTTTTATCTATGGCTGTGAGAAGCACATACAGCTATGTTTTATTACTCATTATCCTTGTCTACCTGCGGCGTCAAGGAATACACTGTAATCCCTTATGTAATCGTTCTCATTATAATGATCACTGGCTAGTACCAATAATACACAGTCTGAGGAAAAGTCGTACATTTCTCGCCAAAAAAATGGCTCTAACAAAAATCCTCTGGAAGGCTTATCTAAAGTAATTACCTTTTTTTCTTTCCCATTGTCAAGTAATATCTTACAACTTCCACTAACACAGATAAGGACTTGCTTTAATTTCTTATGAGCGTGATAACCTCTCCTTACTCCTTCCTTTGTATCAAAGATATAATAGACGCGTTTGATAGAGAAGGGGATAGTAGTACTTCCTTCGATGGCAATCAAAGAACCTCTTTGATCACCTGCCACCCTGAAATCATAGGTTATGATATCTATTTAAGCTTCTCCCTATCTGTATTTTCTAATCTAGTATTTCTCAGATACCACTCCACCGTTTTCAATATTCCGCTGTCAAAATCCTCCTCAGCTCTCCAGCCGAGTTCTGTTTCAATCTTACTGGCATCTATAGCATACCTTCGATCGTGCCCGGGACGGTCTGTGACGAAAGTGATAAGGTCCTTAAATGACTGAATACGGGAAACATCCTTAAATTCTGATGCAATTCTGTCGAGGATTTCGCAAATTGTATGGGTGATGTGCAAGTTCTCTCGCTCGTTTTTACCCCCGATATCGTAGGTTTCGCCCTTTTTCCCAAAGTGATAAATGAAATCAATACCCGTGCAATGGTCAAGAACATAAATCCAGTCCCTCACATTTTTTCCATCTCCATATATTGGAATTTTCTCCATGGCCAGAGCTTTTCTAATAATGGTTGGGATAAGCTTCTCACTGTGCTGCTTCGGCCCATAGTTATTGGAACAATGGCTTATTACTACATTTAAACCATGAGTATGGAAATAGCTCTTGACAATCATGTCCGAGCTGGCTTTGCTGGCGCTATAAGGGTTGTTAGGAGCATAAGGTGTTTCCTCATTAAATAGGCCTGTCTTCCCCAGGCTCCCGTACACCTCATCCGTAGATACGTGATGAAAACGGCAATCCTCATACCCCGATTTACAAATATGTGGAGAAACCATCCATTTCCCTTTGGCCACATCCAGTAAGGTAAATGTTCCAAATATGTTTGTCTTAATAAAAACATCCGCCCCTGTGATGGAATTATCTACATGGGATTCAGCGGCGAAATGGATAACACCTTTGATATCAAATTCAGTAAAAATATATTCCAGTAATTCGCGATTCACAATATCCCCTTGTATAAATTTATAGCGTGGATGTTTCTCTATTTCTTTCAAGTTGTTCGGATTTCCCGAATAACTCAGCTTGTCCAGATTAATAATTTTGTATTCGGGATACTTATTCACAAAGTATGGGATAAAGTTCGATCCAATAAAGCCCGCTCCACCTGTTACTAAAATACTCATCTGCGCGGCTGTTTCACGACTCATTATGTGTTGCTCCCATTGGGCGTTCGCCAGAGGCCTGCTCGTATACAGGATTAACATTATAACTGTGAGCAAGCTCCAGCAAATACTGACCATACTCATTTTTCTTCATGAGTTCTGCTAGCTCAATCAACTGCCTCACTGTTATATAACCCATATAGTAGGCGATTTCCTCTAAACAGGCCACTTTATAGCCCTGGCGATTTTCAATCGTCTCAATAAACTGCGAGGCCTGCAGAAGGGAATCAAAAGTACCTGTGTCCAGCCAGGCAAAACCACGTCCCAGCAATTCTACGTTCAATTTCCCTCTTTTCAGATAAACCTTGTTTACATCCGTAATTTCCAGCTCACCACGGGCTGATGGTCTGATATTTTTTGCAATCTGAATCACATTATTATCATAGAAGTATAGTCCGGTTACAGCAAGATCTGATTTCGGTTCTCGAGGCTTCTCCTCAATGGAAATAGCATTCTTCTGAGCATCAATTTCAACTATGCCGAATCTACCGGGATCTTTGACCCGGTGTGCAAAAACAGTAGCACCTTCCGAGTGTGAAGCAGCCTTGCGGAGCATGGGCCCAAAACCCTGCCCATAGAAAAGATTATCGCCCAGAATCAAAGCTACTCTATCCCTGCCAATAAAATCTTCACCGATGATAAAAGCCTGGGCTAAACCGCCGGGTGATGGCTGCACTGCGTAGGATATGGATAAACCCAGTTGTTCACCATTGCCCAGGAGTTGCTGGAAGAGAGGCTTATCATCTGGCGTAGAAATAATTAAGATATCTCTTATGCCTGCCAGCATTAGCACAGACAACGGATAGTAAATCATCGGCTTATCATAAATTGGCAACAGTTGTTTGGATATGCATTTTGTAAGAGGATAAAGGCGAGCCCCACTTCCCCCAGCTAAAATAATCCCCTTCATTTAATTTCCCCCCAATTTAAATATTTGAAAATAATACGACGCAACATATTTTGCTTATTTGTGCCACCTGGCGTATCAGGTGGAGTAGCATAATATTTAAGTATTCAGATATCACCCAAATCAACTTACTTTCTTAAAATACTTCAGAAACTGCTTTGTTTGCAGAAAATACCTAAGGTAAGCAGCTCTCGAAACCATGTTAAGACTGATTGCTCCTAACGATGATTGTGCCCACCAATGTGGATGGACTAATATGTAAATTACTGGATGCACCTTTCGTATAATTTGATCAATAACCTCCTTGGTATCCCTTGCTGAATTCCATTTCCTACCACTATCTGAAAAATAGTGTAGTTTAGCAAAATCGAGAGATAGATAAGCTTCGCCTAGAATGACAGTCTTTGCCATAAGCTCTCTGTCATGTAAAAAGATATCGTTGTTAGTTCTGTACCCAACTTTTTTGACTCTTGGATTCCCGTGTGAGCATACTGTGTCTACTACTATTCCAGCTTTGCGAAATAGCGCTAGCTCTTTTTCAAATAATGAGATAGATTCTTCAAAGTTTCCTTTACACGTATCAAGGGTCTCGAAGTGGTAGCCGACTTCGTGTCCCATATCTTGGATTTGATGCATAATTTTATGGTCAAAGAGGTTTCCTTTTGTTCTGAAATAGCAGGTTGAGTGTAAGCCTCTTTCTGCCTCCATTTTCACCAATACTAAAGTTTTCGAAGGAACTAAATCAACATCGTGGCGAAGAATAATGAAATTTGTTTGGGGCTGCTCTGCCAGGTATTGTTTCACTGTATATACCTTGTAACCAGTTTCGGCGATAGCACGAAGTAGATGTTGATACATAGTGAATGTGAAGTCAATCATCAATGCGCATCTCTTTGCTCTTGAGCTTTTGAGCTTCTTCAAGCTTACCATAAAGAGCAATAAGTTTTCTGCTCTCATTTTCCCAGTTATATTTCTCTATAACTGCCTTCCTGCCGTTTTCTCCCATCTGTTTGGCTTCATTTGGATGTTCTATTAAATATTCTACAGCACGAGCAATTTCTTTTGGGTCTAAAGGATTTACAGTCAACCCGCATTTATTTCCTTCTACAATTTCTTTCCACAAAGGAAAATTAGATGCAATTACAGGCAAGCCCGCTGCCATATATTCATATAATTTTGTTGCTAATGATTCTCTATAGTTGGGTATAGGGTGTAGTATAGCCATTCCTATATGACAATTAAATAATATATTATATATTTTTGTGTAGTTAACCTTGCCAACTAAAAGTATATTTCCCTTAATATTGTTATCCTTAACTTTTAGTTTAATTATAGCTTCCAACTTAACAGGTACTATCCTTCCAACTAGTTCTAATAATATATCAGGGTATTTTACTTTTAAAAGCTTTATAGACTCAATTAATTCATAGACTCCGTTTGCTTCACCAATTCCTCCAACGTAGATCAAGGTTGGTCGTGAAATATTTATTTCTGGGTTCTCTTTAAAAGATGGTAGTATTGGATAATTTCTTAGTATTACAATGTTGGAATATTTACTATAATTAATAATATAAGAATTTTCAGCTATTATTATCTCATCAATAAATATTAAACTTAGCTTCTCTATTAATTGAAATATAATGGATACAAACCTCCTGGTGCTTTTCGGAAGCCATGCTTTTGTTTCAATATCTCCTTTTATATTCTCGTGCACATCATAAATAACCTTTCCCCTGGTTAAGATTTTTAATAACAACCCAACTGGTAATAATTCAGGGTCGTGGAAATGATATATATAAGCTTTTTGCTCCAGTGCTAGTTTGAGTACTCTTAACGTTCCAAGTATTCTCTTTGCCCTGTTATGAACCTTGGGGAGTGAAACTATTTTTATCCCATCGACAGTTTCATTCCTATCATGCTGAGCGACGAGAGTTACATCATAACCTGCCTTCTCCAGAGTTTTCGCCTCTTTGTGAAATATGCGCGTATCAAAAGGAGGATGAACCGAGGTCAATATACAAGCCTTCATTGCGCTTTCTCCAAGAGTTCCCCCTGATCTCGTGTGCATCCCTTGTTTCCAGAGTTTCTCTGTAGCTAGTAGTAACCCAGCAAAAAGCCAAAGCCCTCTGGTGCCAATAATGCTACCACTGAATTGGTATGCGGTCATCAGAACAACAATAGCAGTAATAGCAATCAGAGCAGTACTCCCTGTTGATTGAAAATTTAGTACAGGTCGAATCATTTTAATACCCTTGTGCAGCAGCATATATATAAATCCAATAAAAGCCAGAAGCGCAAAAATTCCAGCATCTGCAAATATATCTAAAAATATGTTGTGGGGGTATGCCCCAAAAATAGACCACTCTTGCCCTGGCAGGTAATAGTAAGCAAAGCCGAATATTCCTGCACCTGTGAAGAACCAATCGGGAATATGCTTTATGACAAACCACCATGCATTGAGCCGCCATGCGATTGAGGGGCTTTGTGGATCTGCCAGTAAGGCATAACGAGCGGTGAACTGTTCGGGAAGGAAGAGAAATGCTAAAATCATGGTAGCAATGCCTATAATATATGGTATTACAAGCTGTTTTCTTTGTTGTCGTGGATAAAGGATGAATAGAGCGATTCCTCCCACAATAAAGGCAATCAATGGCCCCCTGGAATTCAAGGCTACCAATTCCACTATGCCTACAAGCATTAGCACGTTCAACGCTATCCTCTTGTATTTGTTATATAAAAAGTCCCGAAGGATAAAGGCAATTATGATTCCAGGAGCAATAATTTGTGCAACTGCGAGTGGTGGTGTTTGCTGGAGTGCAGCCCTTACCGGATTAAACAAGTCTGTTGGCTGGAGCAACAGAATCCAGCAGAGCAAAACCGCACCATAACCAAGAGAAATCCAGGTAAATATTGATAGAACCCTCTTTATCCTCTCTATATTATTATTACACCATATGAAGGTCGCATACATAATAGAAACAGTCAGGAATATAAATCGTAGATAAATATCAGTCCCCTGACTCGGCAAGGGAGTATAGAAGAGAGAGGCTAGTAGCAATGCCAGTAGTAGACCAATCGAAATATTTATCTTTCTGTCTGGCAAGACAAAGCTATGACTCCTTAAGCAGTGGATGAATATGGAACCATAGGTCACCGCGAAAAGATAAACTGTAAGGTCAATAGGACCCAACAGCGGCTGTACCATGCCCTTAAATAGCGAACTTGCTACGAAACAAAGCACAAGCCCCAGTTCAGGAATTCTAAATATTAGAACCACGAGTAATAATAAGATGACAACTAGGGGAAGTACTTGAGAGAGATTCAAAGCAGTTTCATCTCCATATGTTTTGGTGGCGTGATATTATTCATTATAAGTTCTCATCGAATCGCCGTCCTGTATTATTCAAATATCCAGTAAGTGAGTTAGCAGCCTCTTCTATATTGTTTAATTCCTTAATTGTATATGTATGTCTGCGTCCTGATAGTGTCACTATGTTGGAAAACAGAGCCCTTAAACGAAGTCCCCAGTTGAAAAAGTAATACAAGATAAACTGGAAAGTCCCTACTAGATATCCTCTTCGAGTTGTTTTAAGAGCGCGATAGAGGCTACGCAAAGTAATAGGAAGGTAATCAGGATGGAAGACGGCACACGCCGCATGTAATAGTGGGACGTTGAATTCACGCAGGACGTCTTCTCTACCTATCGCTTTTAAAGCTTGGACAACATCCTCACCCCAGATTGTCTCCCCAGCGAAGAACGCGGGAACAATATCGGACCAATTATGCACATATCGTAAGGGCAGGTGAGCTTGATTTTCTAATGAGCCTATATGTTTTTTCTGAGCACCTAGACCTCCTCCACTTCCTTTTCCAGTCCCTGGTATGAATAGAGGATAATCGATTCGGCATATATCTTTAACGTAGTTAGCAGTTGCCACCGCACCGGCAACATCCGGACTAGGCCCTGGAAAATATGTGGCTGTTCGTTCAAATACCTTCTCCATACATTCACGCTTGATTATGCCATAATAAACATGTGGCAAATTGTCAAACCGTTGACCTGCCGATCTTGCACACCTTCTCATCTCTATCTCGATATTCGGGAAAGATATATTGCCTGTGAATGATTTGATAAGGAGGCTACCTGCAAATGCTGATCGGTAGCAACGATGTCTCACGTCTGGCCAATAATAGTGCGCTGGCCTTGTAGTAAGCAATGCATCAAATCCTCTTTGTTGTGTCCATGAGACAGCGCTAACGATCTCTGGATTCACACTATCATCGTCACCTATATATGAAACGTATTCACCCCTCGCCATTCCCATTGCTTTGTCGAAGTTTTGATTCATATTTAGCCGCTCCGTTGTATGATTATATCGCAGCCGGGAATCATGTATACTGGTTCTTACCATTCTTTCTAAATCATCATTATCGCTGTTGTCCTGCACAATAATTTCAAGGAGAGCGGACTGAATACTTAAAACACTACGAATGCATGATATTGCATATCTTGCCCTGTTCCTAGTTGGAATAATGATCGATAATAATGGTGAAGAGATGATATTGGTGTCTATGGCCATATCAAAGATATCCTTTCATAATATACAATAATCACGTAACCCTGCACCACTATTAATCCTACAGTTGCTTCAAGAGTGAAGCCTTAGATTCTCTCTAGTGGATATACCACCATTCTACAGATATATTCTTAGGTTTGCTAGGCAATTTTGAAATTCCACTCAACAAGCTTCTGAATGACGCAATTCGAGTGGATAATCAGCGGGCATGTACCCAAGACAGCCGTTCCTTTCATACAATCAGGTCTTCCTCAAATGTGCTTCTATCGTTGACTAAAAGCTTGTGTTCCTTGAGTAGTTTGCCAAGCTCAGACTTCGTGATGAGATTATTGACAGAACTGTATTCACTTTCAATCGTCTTTCCCTTTTCTCCCATGGTGCTAAGCTCCGTATGAATAGACATAACCACTAAGTGGTTGTCTCGCTCCACCGTGCGGTGTACTTCCTCTTCAGATACCAGGATTTCATGTACCTTCTCCCCTGGACGGATACCTGTAACCGTTATTTTAACAGGGCGATCGCCAATGAGCACTTCAGCGATGTCAATGACCCTTGCTGAAGGCACACGTGGGATAAAGGTTTCACCCTTATTTGCCTGTTGTGCGGCAGCGAGGATTAAGTCCACCGCCTTGTCCAGGCTTATAAGGAAGCGTGTCATCTCGCGTGTAGTAATGGTAACTGGTCCGCCACTGCGAATCTGGTAGTGGAATAGCGGAACTACCAAACCGCGTGAGGCAAGTACATTGCCGTAACGCACACCAACAAACTTGGTATTCTGACAATCCATGTTTGCCTGAGCAAAGATGCGTTCCTGAATAGCCTTGGTCATACCCATGACGTTAACTGGCTTACACGCTTTGTCCGTCGATACGCCGACCACTATTTCGACAGGTAGTTTATTCTCGCGAATGGCACGAACTATGTTCTCTGCCCCAATAATGTTAGTCTGTACAGCCTCAAAAGGGAAACACTCGCAAGTCGGTACCTGCTTCAGCGCGGCGGCATTAAAGACGACATCAGCCTCGCGTAGTATCGCATTCACCGCGTGGTAGTCCCGGACGTCACCGATGTGGAAGCGCAGGAGCTGCTCGGCGTTACGATAGATAACGTCATCGGTGGTGGACGCTTTATACTGGTAAAAAAGCTGCATTGCATATTGTTTGGCTTCGTCTCTCGAAAAGATAGTGATACTCTTTGGCTTGGCCGTCTGTTCAGAGAGCAACCTGCGAACTAAAGCCTTGCCGAGTGACCCGGTACCGCCACTAATAACTATTCTTTTATCTTTTAGCATAAAGCCTCCTAAGTTCCATGTATGGAGTGGGGTCTAGATACATCTGCTCAATCATCTCATTCCACGGCGGAGGAACGAAACCCGTTGCCTGGTGGAAGTGCTCAGCGTTTAGACTGCGGTTACAAACCACTGTCTCATCTCTCTCGATTTGAACATTCAGGTGATATATCCTCTTAACCAGCGATAGAAGATCAAACTTGCTGATCGGTTCTGATGCTATATGCCAGACTCCCTGCATGTCCCGGTGTTTGGAGATAATCATGTCGATGACCTCAGCCAAAGAATTGGTAGTGAGTCCACTGAAAATAGCCTTCGAGTAGCCATTGACGGTCTTTCCTTCCTGACTCAAAAACCACTCACCTAAACCATAGGACGTTCCAAGTTCTCGTCCTACAATTGATGTCCTTATGGTCAGACAACTATCGTAGTTCAACTCACCCAAGAACTTCGTTTTCCCGTATAGGTCTTCGGCATCAGGCAAATCGTCCTCGGTATAGTTTCCTTTGCGCCCTGAGAAAACACAGTCAGTGCTGATTTGAATCAGCCTGAATCTTCTTGATTGGCACAACTGCGCCAGGCGGTGCGGGAGAAGGGCATTGATTGAGATGCTGGTTAGCGGATCTCTGGCTTTCTCAGCCTGTTTCACAACACCGATGCAATTTACCACAGCGTTTGGTTGCAACTTGTCAATGGCACGAACAACGCTGTCAAAGTTTTCAACGGATACAGATTCCAGCGTATGGGCCGGATCAAAAAGATTATAGCGGCGGTAAGAATAAAAGCCCTGACGTAAGGTCACATATGTGTCAAATCGACTGGCAAATGTCTGCCACAGCTTGTGGCCCAGCATCCCAGAACCACCGAGGATTAAAATCTTCACCTCTCTAAAGTCCCGAAGTATTGCCTGTTACTAAAGACATTTCCATTCACGATTTTCTCCTGACTGATTTGTTCATCTTCCCATGGCTGTGTTCTAGTAATTCTACCATATATTGCAATCTTCTGGGGGCTGCTAACTGCTTCTTCAAGCCGTTCCTTGCCACACACAACTGTTCAATTCCGCAGCATAGCCGACAAGCGAAAAAGGTATGCGCTACTTAGTAGTGCTAAGAATGGCGGCTATGCCTACAAATTTATTGGCTATCATTATACCATTGGTAACCTATGGTACAACATAGTGCGAATTTGGTTGCCTCAAGCCCACTCAAGTCGAGGATTATGAGAAGTTCTCATAAGAATTTCCCTGAAACCAAATCAGGAATGTCAGAAAAGGCACCCAGAAATGGGTAATTCTTAACGGCCTTGTTTATGATTTGGTCAGCATTATCAGCGGCCTTTTCCCAGGTAAACCGCTGTGCTGTCTCGATGCCTTTCTCTGCCAGGTTTTGGGCAAGCTGCGGATCTCTGGCAAGCCGAATTATAGCATCTGCTACATGTTTGGAATCTCGCGGTGGTGCTACCAGGCTGTTTTGTCCATCAATGGCGAGTTCTTCTGTTCCTAGACCTGATGTAACCACAGCAGTTCCACATGCCATTGGCTCTAGGAGCGCGCCAGGGAAGCCACTATACCAGCATAATTGGAAACAGATATGGCTATCCGAGTATAGCTGTGCTAGGTCACCGTATCTGTTGTTGTATTCCATCTTTTGAAGGTCTTATAACTCTTGTATAATAATAAAAGAGGGCCTCGTGGTAATAAGACAATTAACAATATTATAAGCTTTGGATATCTGATAGTTAACGGAAAAAGATGTGAATATTGTTTGTAGCTTTTATAGTTTAGGATATTAAAACTTCTAAGATATAGCAAGTATCTAAAAGTAAATATACTTGATATTATTCCAAAGTCAATTAGGCATTTAAATTTGCTTCCAAGCTCATATGAAACTGGAAGTGAAAAAATAAAATTTGTCCACTTTCGGCATGCAATTTCAAAAAGATTAGGTGTTTTGCTCCACGCATTTTTTCTTAATAAAGGGTGATTGATGCCACTAACAGATAACGGCTGTACCCAATGGATGTAAAAAGTCCGTCCCGCAATGGCTTCAAAAATAATCCCTGTTTGTATAAAAAAAGAATTTCTATATCTTAAAAAATTTGCCGTTTCAATCAGTCCTTTATGAAAAATAAGGCAACTGAGGCATGTCATCAATGCCCCAAGATCATAGAGTAATGCATTCTGATCCGTATAATCTTGTGTGCCAATGTCAGTAATTTTATTTACCAAATTAAAAACAATTGCATCATATTTTTTATGGTTCTTTGAAATTAGATTTAGAACATAGTCAATTCCCTCTGGCGGAATCTGATACGTATCGCCTAAAAGCCAAACATACTCTGTTTGCGGATATTTTAGTGCCCGGTCAATATTTTCGTCCGTTCCGATATTTGTTTCATTGCAATGATAGCTAATGAGAGGGTATTCTTCCATCCGTTTTTCGACGATCTCCTTAGTGGCATCTGTTGAGGCGTTGTCAGAGATAAAAATCTGTATATTGTGCACTTTGGCTAAAGAGATGTGAACTCCAAGACAATAATCGAGAAAGTCGGCGCGATTATAAGTCGGTATGACGATTGAGAGAAGAGGATTAGCTTGCATTAAATTGCTCCTCTGCAATAATAGCGATAAAAAATTTTAATAAACCTAGTGCAGCTCCCAAAAGTAAAGAGAGAGCTGAGTTTGTCCATAAATTTATAAAAATTAATATACCCACCAGTGGACCCTAGTTCAGTCAATAGAAAGCTTATCTTCATAACTCTTGCCTCCTAACATTTGCTCTTTATTGCGCGATAGCTTGAACTGCCTTACAAATCGCTTCTGTTGATAGACCACAAGCCTGGCGAAGATATTCCTGCCCACCCATAACTTGAAGGAAAGAATCACCAGCGGAGAGCCTTCTAAAAAGAGGGAAGCCACCCCCCATCTCTGCCAGCACCTCAGCTACAGCGCTTCCCAGCCCGCCAATTATGCTACGTTCCTCTACAGTCATGATTGCTTTAGTTTGCTGGACTGCCGCCAGCACTGCCTCAATATCCAGCAGCTTGCGATCAAGCCCTTTCACTCTCCTAGAACCCTGGATCTTCTTGTAGTTCATTTGGCCCATGAGGCCCCAGGCGCAGTGGCCTATCCTCCAACTTTCTTCAGAAGATCCGCAACTACACGTTCTTCAATAGGATAGTGTTCATGCTCGAGAAAACAACCTCCGGGTGTATGTTCATCCTTTTGAGCAATACTGACCAAAGGAAGCTCCAGATTGCAGTCTGCTGACATACAGATAACTCGAGCTACTTCTGAAGCCAATCCAAATCTTGGCCAATCTACATCGAAGACAACAACTCTCCTTGTCTTGACAACAGATTCAAGAATTGCAGTTTCATCCAGAGGCGCCACTGTTCTTAGATCAATCACCTCAGCACTTATACCATGCTCAGCAAGTGTAGCAGCTACTGATTGGGCAAACATCACCATGTGAGAGATTGCAACGAAGGTAATATCCTTTCCTTCTCTGACTATGCTTGCCTTACCTAAAGCTAGGGGTTGAATCGGCAATTCAACTTCGCCCCTCAGGTCATACAGTGGTTTTGAATCAATGAAGATCGTTGTTTTATCAGAAAGGATTGAAGCAAGTAGTAGCCGGGGCGCATCCTCCACATTAGATGGAAGCACGACTTCTAATTCCGGAATATGAGCAAAAAGTGAATAGAATGCGCCAGAGTGTTGAGCCGCCTGGCCCCAGTCTTTGCCAATAATTGCCCGAATTGTCAAAGGGACAGTTGATTGATACCCACACATCTCAGGCCATTTGGCCGCGTGATTGGCGATTTGGTTCATTGCTAACAGCAAGAAGTCAATTCTTAAAGCTAAATAGATCGGTCGACAGCCAAGAATTGCTGCTCCTACCCCCATCCCGACAAGAGATTCCTCCGATAGCGGTACGTCAAAGCATCGTGTTTTGCCAAACTTCTCTTGGATTCCAGCGGTTGAGCCAAAGAAACCGCCCGGATCGTTAATACCCTGGCCATAAGCGAATACTTGTTCGTCAGCCGCCATAGCTTGCATCATTGCCATACGAATCGATTCGGGAAAAGACATAATCATAGAGCAACCTCCTTCTCTTAAACCCGCCTCGGATCAGGTGGCAAAGGAGCAGAGAGACCAACCTTAATATTCTTGGTAGCAAAGCGTGTCTTTGCCCTTTCAAACGCATTATCAATACGCTCCAACACTTGCTTCTCTATTTGAGTACATTGGGGCACCAAGTCCGAATATTGGTTCCGAATCTTTAGTTTCAGCCTCTGGATTGGTTCTTTCTCCATCCATACGAGCAATTCTTCTTTTGGTCTTCCGCCATTGCCAAAGTCCGAGCCTGGTCCAACGTGGGGATACAGCCTGTAGGTGATGGCTTCCAACAGGAAAGGCTGACCATTGCGTCTCATCTCATCAATTATCTGGCGAGTTGTCTCATACACCTTCAAAACGTCGTTGCCATCTATTGCGATACTCTTTACCCCAAAACTACGTGCCTTAGCCACAACATCAGGATTGGCTTGCCTCTTCGCTTGCGGAGTAAGGACAGAATAGCCGTTGTTTTCAAGCACAAAGAGAACCGGCAGTTTCAGTAAGGCAGCCAGATTTAGAGACTCATAGAATGCCCCTTCGTCAGTTCCGCCATCTCCGGTAAATCCAATACAGATGGCATCAGTTGCCCGTTGCTTAAGGGCAAGTGCCATCCCTGTTGCGATCGGAATGCTTCCGGCCACGATTGCGCCCGAGCCCCAAAGATTGACTTTCTTGTCAAACAAGTGCATCGAGCCGCCTCGCCCGTGACAACATCCCGTCTCCAGACTATACAATTCATCAATCATTTCAGTGAGATTGCCACCTTTGGCTAAATAGTGCGCATGGGATCTGTGAGTGCTAACGCAACAATCTGACTTCTGTGCTGCTAGTAGTATCCCTGTTGGAATAGCTTCTTGACCTATGCTCAAATGAATAGCCATCCGAATGTTCCTGTTATGGTACTCTTGTACTATCTTTTCCTCAACGCTTCTGATCAAAAACACCGTTTCATATAACTTCAATATAGTATGCTGATCCATGGTCTCTTAGTTTTTCACCTCTACCTTATTTTCTCGAGACCATTCCACCGTTCGCCGCAATCCTTCATCTAGACTTACTTGCGGTGACCAACCAGTAGCATGTTGTAAGCGAGAAATGTCCGCCTGTAAATGCATCATCTGGTTGGGACGATAACTCACTTCGCCAAAGCCAAGAGGTAAGTTATGGTCAATTAAATCTCGAATCTGTTCAACGATGCTCTTTATCATATGTGCTTTCCCTGAACCTAGGTTAAAAACACCTTGAGCTTCGGGAGTAATAGCAACCTGCCAGATAGCCTCAACGGCATCTTCTATATACAGGTAATCCCACCCCTGCTCACCTAATGTAAGGGCTGGCCTTTTTCCCTGTAGAAGGGTCAGAATAACGGATGGGATCATGCGCAACGGATCGTCATAGGGACCATAAATCCAAAAGGGCCTAAGCCAAACAAAATCTATTCCGCATAGCTGAGATAGCTTTTGTGCTGCTAGGCATGTACAGTATTTGCTTATCCCGTATAAGGTATTAGGTATTGGTCTGAGACTTTCGGTAATAGGTATCTCATATTTTCCATATTCTACTGATGTGCCTAATCCAATCCACCGTTGCGAACCAGCTTCTTTGGCTATCTGCACTAATTCTAGGCTTCCATATAAATTCTTAAATATCTGGGAACGGTCATTTTGATAGTTGTAGCTGTTTCCACCATGCCAACCCAAGTGAAAGACTATATTAGGGGCAAAGTCCCGAATAGCTGTACCACTATTCTCGATGTTTACAATATCTCCA
>CAZZHQ010000035.1:0-22528 GCA_964654015.1 uncultured Dehalococcoidales bacterium
CCAAAACTGACCTCATCCATTTGCAACAAAAGGGGGTCTCAGTTGAGACGATGCTCCGTGCCCTCTGTGAAAGCGTGGCTCGAATGGTCGCCTCATTCCGCAAAGGACCATTTGAGGAACCGATTTACTTAGTTGGTGGCGTTGCTGCCAATTCAGCTATTGCGAAAATGCTCGGTGAAGTTATCTCTACGAGGAATGGGCATGAGGCTGAGGTGAAAATTCCGGATAATTATTTGTACATGGAATCACTTGGCACCGCAATGCTTTCAATGGATAAAGTCTCGCAGGTAACCCTGCTCGAAGATAAAGACGAGAGAGAACGATATTTTCAGATGCCCGGACTTGAGATTGTTCCTGCTAGGGATGACAAGTCATTACAGAAGATAGACAGGGAATGCATAGGCTATCTGGGAGTTGACATCGGCTCTACCAGCACCAAGGCGGTTATTCTTGACGAAACTGGTAAGAAAGTTATCGCAAAAAACTACTTGATGACTGCAGGTAGACCAATTGAGGCAATCAGGGAAGTCTTCAGGAATTTGCTTAAGGATGGAGCAGATAAAACCAGGATAGAAGGAGTTGGCATTACCGGCTCGGGCAGATATCTTGTTGGCAGTTTCATCGGAGCAGATTTAATTAAAAACGAAATTACGGCACAGAACAGGGCTGCTGAAGACCTGGACGCCGAGGCGGATATAATTGAGATAGGTGGGCAGGATTCGAAGCTCGTCATTAAGAGAAATGGGGTTGTAATCGACTACCAGATGAATAAGGCCTGTGCTGCCGGGACAGGCAGCTTTCTCGATGAACTGGCCGAGATGCTGGGGATTTCTGTGACCAATGGCGAATTTGCCAATCTGGCATTTAAGGCACAATACACCATTGACCTGGGGACACGTTGTGCGGCTTTCATGGCTCAGGCAGTGTCCTCGGCCCAGCAGCAGGGCATGCCACTGGAAATTATTGTTGCCAGTCTTTCTATGGCTATAGCCAAGAATTACTTGTCCAAGGTGGTTGGTAACAGGAGGTTAGGAGACAAAGTTATACTCACCGGTGCGGTATTCTATAACAGGGCGGTTGTCTCGGCTTTTCATAGCCAACTTGGGGACAGGGAGCTGATCGTACCGGAGCACAAGGAAATCAGCGGTGCCATAGGAGCAGCTCTCCTGGCCAAAGAACAAATGGCGGGGCAGAACTCAAAGTTCAGGGGATTCCAAAGGGTTGTTGACAGCAAGTGTTCTCTTACAAGCTTTGTTTGTAAGCATTGTGACAATAATTGCACCATCACACGGATGCAGATGCCGGGCGAGAAAGCCACTTATTATGGGAGCAGATGTGATCGTTATGACAGTGATGCCACCCATGCTAAGAAAGAGACTCTTTTTGACAAGAGAGGGGAATTACTCTTTCGTGAATATGATAAGGATTCTGGTACGGGTTTATCTGTTGGTATTCCTCGAGCTCTCCTGGTATATGATTTTGCTCCATTGCTCATAGGTTTTCTTAATGCACTTGATGTCCGTTGTGTACTTTCCCCCAAGACCTCTAAAGAGGTAGTGGAGAAGTCCCTTGAGTTAAGTTATACCGATAGTTGTTTTCCTCTGAAGCTTCTCCATGGACATGCCGCAATGCTTGAAGATGCTGATTATATCTTATATCCAAGTGCAATCCGGCTGGGGGTAGTAGAAGGAGACGAAAATCAGAAGTATTCCTGTCCGCTTGTTCAGGCAGCTCCCTATATAATCCGTAGCGTTTTTAAACTGGAAGAACGGTTATTAACACCCACGATAGATTTTAGCCAGGGCGATGATGATGTTATAAAGAATTTGACAGAAGTCGCCGTTAAGATGGGGTTCAGCAAGAAGCAGGGTAAGTCTGCTGCTATGGCTGGTATCAAGTCTTTAAGAAGGTTTGAGATGGACCAGTCAAATCTTGGGAAGGAGGTATTAAAGGAAATTCACCAGGGGAATAAGTTGGGAGTGGTAATCTTTGCCAGGTCATATATGTCGCAGGATGATGGGGCAAACCTCGGGGTTGCCGAGAAAATGGCTCAGCTGGGAGTAGTACCAATTCCTCTTGACTTTCTTCCTCTGGCATCCATAAATCCCCAGGATTACTCTGATCGCCCGTACTGGTTTTATGAAGGCAAGTACATCGCTGGCGCAGCACTTACAGTATCAGACCCAAAATTGTTTGGATTGGCCCTGACAAACTTTAGCTGCGGGCCGAACTCTTTTATCCTTCCTCTGATGGAAGATATTATGGGTGATAAACCCTTCGGACAACTGGAAATTGATGAGCATGCTGCGGAAGCTGGTATAGTTACTCGTATAGAGGCCTACGTTGATACCATAAAAGGATTTGCACATTCCATTCCAAACTATACAGCTCCTAACATAGATATCTATCGTGGGGTATCTTTGCTTGAGAAGTCCAATAAAACATTTATCCTGCCCGATATGAGTGTACATGTTTTGTTGATAGCTGCTGCAATGCGGGCCTATGGAATTAATGCAGTAACTCTTCCCGAGGCAAATGAGCAGAATATTCTCTATGCCGACCGGGTGACCTCGGGCGTCGAATGCTTACCTTATCGTATAACACTTGGTGGGTTTATGAGGTACTACTATGAAAATGGCCATGATACGGAAGAGGTTGAGGCTTTTATGGCTGGAGCCTATGGGCCTTGCCGTTTTGGTAAATATGCCATTGAACAAATCAGAACCCTTAAAGATTTAGGAATCAATCTTCCCATGCGAACAGCTACCTCAAATAATGCCTATCGTGACGTAAATCTTGGTTTGCCTTTTATGCGCCTTGCCTGGAAAGCTGGGCTTACTGGTGATTTTTTATATAAATTACTCCGACGCTCCCGGCCCTATGAGAGAGAGGCAGGCGCAGCGGAGGTATTATTTGAAAAATATACTCAAAAATTTATGGAGCATATCAGTAAAAAGAAATCACTTATTGCCTTACAGCGCCAGGCAGCTGCCGACTTCAAAGCACTCATTAATCCCGAAATTCCACGGAGGCCTATGGTAGGCATTAATGGCGAAATATTTCTGCGTTCCAACAGATTCAGCAACAACAACCTGGTTAAGGTCTGTGAGAATGCTGGTTTGGAGGTTATTGTTTCTTCTATCGGAGAATGGCTGAAGTATATTATTTTCAGGCATATTGAGGATGCTGCCAGGTATCGGGATATCAAAAAAATGATAAGTGGCTATTTGTTGAAATATATGCAGGATTATGATGAACGATCCATCGAAAAAGCATTCGAGGAACTGGTAGAAGAAAGAGAGCCTTCTATTGCTGGAATCCTGTCGAAAACGGAACAGTGGCTTTCCACTAAATGTGGTAGTGAAGCGGTGCTCAGTATAGGGACAGGGATTGAGTGGATGGAGGATTCGAAAATTGCCGGCGTAATATCAGTAATGCCACATGGTTGCATGCCTGGTGGTATTGTAGCTGCCATGTCAGGAAGGTTCAGTGACTTGTATGGTAAACCCTGGATCAATCTTACCTATGATGGTTTCCAGGAGACCAATAACCTGGACAGGATTAACAACTTCGCTGAAATAATCAGGTTCTGCAGCAAGGGAACAGCAGAAGCCGCCAAATAGTTCGACCTTTCTTGCATTTCTTCCGTTAAATCTGCGCTAATACTCATCGTTTAGTTTGTCAAAGCTATACTCCCTCGCTCCCTCTGGCACGTATAGGAAGAGTATTGGATTTTGTCCTTCGCAACATGGATAAACTGCTGTTTATAAAATACCAAAGTGATATGCTACGGAATGTATTTAGCCTTAATGAAGTAAAGGCATAGTGAGATTTATTTAGAAAAGGAGGCAGTGATGGCATCTATTGCAGGTGACAGGGAATTGGCTTTTACGCCGGCTTATCGGCTGATTGAGATGATGAGACGGCGGGAACTATCACCGGTGGAATTAATGGAACTTACACTGAGGAGAATAGAGGAGATAAACCCGAAGTTGAATGCTTACCTTACTGTAGCAAGGGAAAGCGCAATGGAGGGGGCCCGGAAGGCAGAGAAGGCACTTATGTCCAGGTCTGATGTGGGATTGTTGCATGGCATACCTGTCTCTATCAAGGATCTGAATGCTACGAAAGGTATAAGGACGACTTTTGGGTCTGTGGCATATAAGGATTTTATCCCTGAGTCCGAGGGCACTTTATTGAAACGTTTGAAGGCGGCGGGAGCGATTATTATTGGCAAGACAAACACCCCCGAGTTCGGGATGGCCGGTTCTACAGAGAATAGACTTGGCGATGCCTGTCGCAATCCATGGAATACAGAGATGACCTCCGGAGGTTCCAGTGGTGGAGCTGCGGCTGGTGTGGCAGCGGGTATCAGCCCGTTGGCACAGGGAAGTGATGGTGGTGGCTCTGTCCGGATTCCCGCATCATTCTGCGGGGTCTTTGGCTTATGCCCTGGCTATGGGTGTGTGCCCAAAGATGTTGCTTCCTGGGGAGTTTCACATGTTACCAGTTACGGACCCATTACGCGGAACGTTAGAGACGCTGCGCTTATGATGAATGTGATAGCCGGCCCTGACGGGATAGATTATACCTGTATCAAGACCTCACCTCCGGATTACATCAAGGCGATTGATGGGCAACTCAAGAAACTGAAGATAGCATGGAGCCCCGATCTTAATTATGGAATAAAAGTAGATACTGAAGTAAGGTCGATAGTTGAATCTGCTGCCCATGTATTCGTAGAACAGGGTCATGAGCTAGAAGAAGCAGCGCCCGTTACAGATATGCCTTTCGATGTCTGGGACGTTACCATCGCATCACGTTATTATCTTCCCTTTGGATTTGTTTTAGAAAAACATGGCAATGACATAATGGACTATACTAAACTTGCGATGGAGTGCGGACGTGATATATCTGGGGTGGAGGTTGCCAGAGCATGGGAGCAAATTGAAAAATTCCGTGGGATGATGGCGGATTTCTTTCAAAAATACGACCTGCTGTTGACTCCCACCGCCGCGATACCAGCTTTCCCTGTCGGGCAGCAAAATCGCAAATATGGCCGGGGTTTCATGAACTGGCCTTTCTTCCCGTTTACCTGTATGTTCAATCTGACCGGTAACCCTGGAGCTACAGTGCCCTGTGGCTTTTCCTCCAGTAATTTACCTGTTGGACTTCAGATAATTGGCAGGCGTGGCGATGAAGCCACTGTGTTACAAGCAGCAGCTGTTTTTG
Source organism: uncultured Dehalococcoidales bacterium (assembly GCA_964654015.1). GTDB lineage: Bacteria > Chloroflexota > Dehalococcoidia > GIF9 > AB-539-J10 > JAUUZT01. The sequence continues at coordinate 5,233 of CAZZHQ010000035.1, forward strand.
AAGCAGTTCGGCCATGGGCGGATAAATACCCGTTGGTGTCATAGTTAGCTGAAAAGGCCACAGCAGTAGTTTTGAACAATAAAAAGCGGGAAGATAAGTCTTCCCGCTTAAGTACTGCTAAATCCATTAACGCAACCCTGGAGAAGTTTGCTGGCATACATCAATCATAACCAGAAACTATATTCAGTGAGCTATATGTCACTGAAATTGCCGTACATCTGGACAAAATCTAAGCTTACGTTGCTATTACTTATGGTGGATGTTAAGAGTCATTTCTAATGCATTGATGATTTCTTGCTTACCGAAAGGCTTTTTCATAATACCGAAATGACCTTGTTCGAGTGCTCTTTCCATTATATCGCTATCAGGATAGCCTGTGATGATGGTTACCGGTAAATCGGGTTTGGCTTTTTTAATACGAGCCAAAATTTCTGCACCATCCATTTTAGGCATTTTCAGGTCGAGGAAAACCATGTCAAAAGTCAGCCGCTCTGCATATTCTATGCCCTCACTACTGGTGCCGGTGCTTACTACTACGTGCCCCAGTGGGTCCAGGACCTCTTTGAATAGTAAACCTATGACAGAATCGTCATCAATAACCAGGACACGTGCCTTGTTCCTTTGGAACTCAGGTTTAAGCCAGCCATCAATCACTGACTTATCGAATCTCCATTTATTGCCAACCTTGACCGCAGGTATCGTCCCCTTTTTGAGTAACCGATATACTGTCCTTTTGGTCAACCGCAAGTATACAGCCATTTCTTCTACAGTCATTAATTCTGCCATGTCTCTCTCCTTCGTACTGTTATTTGCTAATGCATTAGTACCGATGTAGTACTGGCAATTATTAGCATACTTTGTCAAAAAACTATAGCAAGTAAAATAAAAAAGTGCAAATTACTCAGAATCAGGTAGTAAAAGCAGTGTCTGTCTATCGCACAAACCACCAAGTTCTGCTATCATAATGCATCAAGGAGGTAGACATGATAAAAGATATGGTAATGAAAAATAGGAGCTATCGAAGGTTTCAACAGGAAGTTTCCATAGATATCGATACGTTGAAGGAGCTTGTTGAACTTGCCAGGCTTTCTGCATCGGGAGGCAACAGGCAGCCCCTGAAATACATGCTCTCCTGTTCAGTGGAGAAGAATGCTGAAGTATTCTCCTGTCTTAGCTGGGCGGCCTCTCTTAAGGATTGGGATGGACCAGTTGAAGGAGAGAGACCATCGGCGTATATTATTTTGCTTGGTGATACAGAGATAAGCAAGGCTTTCGCTTATGACAGCGGAATAGCGGCTCAGAGCATTTTGCTGGGGGCAGTGGAAAAAGGGTTGGGTGGTTGTATGCTTGCGTCGGTGGCCAGGGAAAAAATTCGCCCACTACTTGGAATAGAAGATCGTTATGAGATACCCCTGGTGATTGCATTAGGCAAGCCTAAAGAGAAAGTGGTTATTGAGACTGTTGGCCCTGATGCTGACACCACGTATTGGCGGGATAAAGAAGGCGTGCATCACGTACCGAAGCGCGCCATGGCTGATATCATTAAGTAGTTTAATCACTGGTTAACTTTAGCGAAGTTTTATATGAGGGTGAATGTTTGCCCGGCGACTGTGCGAGTAATAGATGATAAAAGAGCCATGTGATGATAAGACTGAAGATAAGACTCAGCGTCAAAGGGCGCCGCGTGATTTAGTCAATACCATCACCTGGGCTGCCTGTTTTGTCTGGGCAGGACTGGTTCTTATACCAGATAAGCTGAATTTCATCACAGCCTCGACGAACTGGGGGGCGTGGTCACTTATCTTTGCAGGCGCCGGAGTCATCGTGCTGTTGGGGCTGCTGGTTTGCCGGATATGGCCTGAGTACTATAGACCGGTAGGGGGAAGGTTTATACTGGCGTTGGGGTTGCTGGGAATTGGATTGCAGGGTGTGGTAGGGTGGCGCATAATCTGGCCAGTTGTATTGATTGCCATCGGGGTATCGATAGCATTACGAGGCATTTTTCCTCGAAGCTGATTGCATACCCTTAATAAGTCGTAAAAAGGACTATAATATAAATAGCTTTCAGGCCGCTATCAGTGCATTCTGACTTATTATGCTCAGTTCTTATTCAGTGAAAGTCTCATAGCAGACTATCTCTTGAATCGACTTGCGCACCTTAGGTCTCTCCTTTTGCTTTGGAAAACCTAGAGGAAGCACCGTAACAACCTGGTATTTCTCTGGGACTCCAAGGATTTCCTTCACCTTTTTCTGTGAGAAGGCTCCTATCCAGCAAGTTCCCAGGCCTTCTTCTACCGCAGCGAGGGCCATGTGCTCTATTGCGATAGCCAGGTCAACTGCATATCGGGGAACCTCACAGGTCATAAGACTTGCAGGTTCTGTAGCTACGGCGGCAATGATAACCGGAGCCTTGCCGACGAAGCTTTGCCCACTTGCAGCTATGCCCAATTCATGTCGTCGCTGAGCATCCTTGACTACTATGAATTTCCAGGATTGCCTGTTGCTGGCGGAGGGAGCCAGGCGTGCTGCTTCCAGTATTCTGTTTAATTTCTCTTCGGGCACGGGCTTGTCCTCGTAGGCACGTATGCTCTGTCTGTTTCTAATAGCTTCTGAAACTTCCATGTTTGTTTACCTCCCCGAAATTGACTTATTTCTAACGGTTTTCCCCTGAAGCATGCACGTATGTATGGTACGTATTGTAGTGCATTGCTTGCTTGTTGACAATGTTGTTGATTACATTGTGTAATAACAATCAATCTTTGAGAGGTTGAATATACTGGCTATATGGTCACTCAATCACCAGGGCGTCTGATAGTCGCTGGTGTGTAGCGGTCCCAGTTAATTTGCCTATGGTTTTCCTGGGTGATAACATAGCATTGTGAAGATTGCTGCTTTTGAACTGAATGAGCCTGTGCCGGAGCTACATGAACCGCATGCGTTTGCGGTGCTCCGTCCCTGGATAAATGTAGGCAGTGCAGGCAGCCTGGCTATCGAGGCCATAGAGGCGAAAGTTGAGGCCCAGTCGTTGGGGGATTTGGCCAAACCAGGGATGTTCTATGATTTCACCCGCTATCGCCCGCATACCTATATTGTTGAAGGGCGACGCGTGATAGATAAACCTAATACCTATATCAGCTATGCCAGGAGGCCTGGTAAAAACGATCTGGTCTTTTTTGACCTCAAAGAGCCGCACATGTTCGGCGAGTTCTACTCTGCTTCCGTAGTTAAGGTACTGCGAAGGCTTGGTGTAACCAGATATGTACTTCTGGGAGCCATGTATGATTCGGTGCCCCATACCCGCCCATTGATTGTCACTGGGTCTGCCACTGGTACAGGCGAAGAACTACTGAAAAGGATGGGGATACAATCCAGTAATTATGAAGGCCCCGGCACCATAACTCACCTGATAGCTCAGGAGGCGTCTCAATATGGTATTGAGACCGTTACTCTGGTGGTTCACCTGCCTCAATATACACAACTGGACGATGACTATATGGCTCAATTTCGCCTGTTGGAGTTGCTTTGTACTGTCTATGATTTTCCCATAGACCTGGAATCCATAAGCAGGGAGGCACAGGAACAGTATCAGGAGATAAGTGCGGCGGTGGAAAGGGAGCCTGATCTAAAGCGAGTGGTTCGCAGCCTGGAAAGATACTATGAGTCTCAGGGCAGCAATGCTGGTATGGAATCGCCTGAACTCTCTCCTGAAATTGAAAACTTTCTCAACGATATCAATAAAGGTTTTAACCAGAATTGATAGGTTTCTCCTGATGAGTCATATCCAGTTTCAAATACTGGATTACTTTTCCTTAACTGGTAAAACAACAAATCATTGTCTTCCTGTCTTATTACTGCGTGTCAGCGTGGGAAACCCGGTAGATAGTTTTGGATAGAAACGGATTTAGTATATGAAGAAGGTCGAGCCCCGCATTCCCTATAAGTGGAAGGCTATGGTAGTTGGTGCGTTAGGTATTCTTGTTTCCACCATGGATATGGGGATGATGCGTATCGCATTGCCTAAACTGGGTGAAGTCTTTGGAGTGGGGCCCAATAGTGTAATCTGGGTACAGCTCATTTATTTGATGGTGGGAACGGGAATGATGCTTACGGCAGGGAAGGTAGCGGATACTTTTGGAAGGAAAAAGGTATTAGCTCTAGGGTTGGTGGTTGCCAGTGTGGGGTTAGTCCTTTGCTCGTTATCACAGAACTTTGGCCAGTTGTTGGTAGCCCGCTTTGTATTTTCCATCGGGGCTACCATGGCAATAGCTACGACAAATGCCATAATAACAGCAGCATTTCCTGCTAAGGAACGAGGGAAAGCCCTTGGAATAATCGGTGCAGTGGTTTCTATGGGATTGCTCTGTGGCCCGGCAGTTGGTGGTATACTGCTCGATACGCTTGGCTGGAGTTCCATCTTTTACATGAGGTTGCCCTTTTCGATTTTTGGGGTGGTTATGGTTTTTCTCTGGCTCAAGGAAGAATCATTACCAGAACGTAGAGGACGGTTTGACCTTGTTGGAGCAGGGATACTATTGCTTGCGATTCCCTCTCTTCTTCTTGTACTGAACCGTGGGCATAGCTTTGGGTGGACTTCCCCGCTAGTAGTGATAATGGGAATCGGTGGTTTGTTATTACTGTGTTTATTCATAGTGGTGGAGAGACGTGCAGTTCAACCGGTGGTTGAGTTAAAACTTTTCTCGAGTCGTTTGTTCAGTGCCGCCAGTGGTAGCCATGTATTGCTCTATATGTCTACTGCGGCTATTGATTTTACAATGCCCTTCTATCTGATTTATAGTCTTTCACTTCCAGCCTCCGAGGCAGGATTGCTGCTGGTTACCGTTCCTGCCGTGTGCATGGTGGTCTCTCCCCTCAGTGGGAAGTTATCTGACAGGTGGGGGACCCGTCCTCTATGTGGCTTTGGACTGGTCATGGTTGCCGCTGGCATGTTACTACTCAGCAGGCTCAGCATTGATACTCCGGCAACAGAAATAGTACCAGTACTGGTGGTATTTGGACTGGGAATGGGGCTTTTTACCACTCCTAATACAAGCGCTATTATGGGTGCCGTCTCCCAGGAGAAACTTGGTACAGCCGCTGCCATGGTTGGATTGCTTCGTCAACTGGGTATGTCAATTGGGCTTGCTATAGCTGGTGGCCTGTTCGCTTCCAGCAGTCTTTTCCATGCTACAGAACTGGCTTCCCGAGGATTGTCAGAAGAAGCGGTGCTGAGCTTGTCTACAGCAAATGGCATGCAGGATACTTTACTGGTTGCACTGGTTTTCATTGTGATAAGTTTTATAATTTCTGCACTTCGTGGCAGAAAGGGGTAGGGTTTACCCCTTTATGTTTTCGAATCAGAACAATGAGTTATACGGCCTGTTTCAGTGGTCCGATAAATTCCACGGTAATATTGTCAGGCCCTTTAATATACCCCAGAACCCCCTGTGGGTTTTTGGGGTCTGATAGAGGGCGTATAAATGGTTCGTCGCGGAACTTGATACCTTTACGAGTAAGCTCTTCATATGTCTTCTGGATATCATCAACTTTAAAAGCTACATGAGCTACTCCTGTATTCCAGGTATTTAAGTCTAAAGTTGTTCCTTTGGGATACGTGTATTCCATGAGTTCAAGGACAACGTTATCTGGCATTAACACGTTGCATAGTTTGTACCCGGCGCCTGGCATCCCAACAAGTTTCTCGGGGAAGCTACCCTGTCTTTCCACTACTGGATTTGCCTTTAAACCAAGTGTGTCGCAGAAAAAGTGGATTGCTTCCTCCAGGTTGCTTACTGTGAAGCTAAAGTGATCCGTGCCTGTTATCATAGCTACCCCCTTATATTAATCTGATGCATCGCATCTGGTTTGAGATGAACTTTAAAATTTTTTGTTGCAAGCCTCTATTGAGCTATTTAGAAGCGTGGCTTACAGAGAATCTCCCTTATTTTCAAATCAAAGAAGTCATCGGAGTTAACGGGTTTCAGCACAAGAGCGGTGTCCGCTCCCCTGCCGGTACCTCCTATTGAGATGACATCCTCATCAGTGCGCACCAGTCCTGCATCAGCCGCCATAAGTGCAATTTCGCAGGCCACCTTCGTGCCATGTCCGAAGATGCGCAGAGTGTTGGCTACGTCTTCTCCCAGCAGATACATATCGAATTTTTTCCGCATTGCTCTGCTCAGTCCGGCGAAGGCATGTGTGGTAGTGAGTATTTGCCCGTCGTGTGCTTCAACTTTTCTCCTGTTTTCCTCAGTGAACTCCTGGGTATTTGGCTTCTTATATCCTGCGGCGTGAGTTACCAGGATAACTTTCAGGCCGGTGAAGAATTTTACAGCCTCGACAGCGGTTGCTCCTGTTGTAGAGGCTACCAGTATGGTTTTTATTCCAAGTTCCGCAGCCCTGAGCTTGGCGATGGAAAACACTTCAATTGTATTTTCTGCACCAGCATCGCGGAAATAGCCAATCTTGCCTTCTATCATCTTAATAATACCTCCGTGACTTTAAATCAGATACTTGTTGAGGATTAGTTCCGCATCAATGTGACATAAAGCCACGGCAGGGGACTATGCCTCTCTGTTTCTCCAGTAATATAGAATTATAAGCTGGTAATGTCAATAACTGATTGTTTGCCGGTGCCCTTGAAACCAGGGCAAGGGACAAGTCAGTTGAAAACTCCAGGCAGGAATTATTACCATGTATTCTTTTACTGCTCTTTTAGCGGTTTGTGTGTACATGTTTTGGGAGTTTATCATGGAGTCTAGCATACACTGGTATCTCTTCTCGTGACTCTTGAGATTGCCATCGGGATTTGAACAAGTAATGCAACTAATATTCGAGAGGTTACTTTCACGCTCAAGAATTTAGTATAGCTTGCCGTTAAATGATAGAATGTAGTTGTGGTATCCATAAATAAGAGGGAAGGTAAATGAAAAGATTACAAGCATTTTTTAACCCTAAAAGCGTGGCGATAATCGGAGCTACTGACAAGGAAGAAGCAGTAGGAAAGACAATCCTGGAAAATTTGTTATTAGCCAAAGATAAAATAAAAGTATATGCGGTTAATCCCCGTCGTGAAAAAGTGCTCGATATAAAATGTTACCCTAAAATCACTGCTCTTCCTGAAATTCCGGATCTTGCTTTAATTGTCACTCCTGCCAGTACTGTACCAGATATTGTCGAAGAAATTGGAAAAGCAGGAGTGAAATCGGCAATCATTATTTCTGCTGGTTTTAAAGAAGTAGGTAGCGAAGGCGTTATACTGGAGAGTAGGATCTCGGCGTCATCCACGAAGTATGGTATGCGCATTCTTGGTCCCAACTGTATGGGAACTATTAGGCCTACCACCAATTTAAATACAACGTTTACTAAAAGAATGCCTAGAGCAGGTCAGGTGGCTTTTCTATCACAAAGTGGAGCATTGGGTTCTGCTGTTTTAGATTGGGCTATTAGTAAGAATATTGGATTTAGCGCCTTTGTTTCATTGGGTTCCATGCTAGACGTGGATTTTGGTGATTTAATTGATTACTTCGGGGAAGATGCAGAAACAAGAAGTATAATAATATATTTAGAATCAATATCAAATGCGAGAAAATTTATTAGCTCTACACGAGGATTTGCGAGATCAAAACCTATCATAGTCATAAAGCCAGGAAAATTCAAGGAAAGTGCCGAGGCCGCCAAGTCTCATACTGGTGCTATGGTCGGAGAGGACCTTCATGTGGAGGCAGCTTTTGCCAGGGCAGGAGTTGTACGAGTTGAAGAGATTGCAGATCTATTTAATTGTGCCTCAATATTAAATACCACCAATCTTCCTAAAGGACCCAATTTGGCTATAGTTACTAATGCCGGTGGGCCAGGAGTATTGGCTACGGATGCCTTGATTAGTAAAGGTGGCAAACTTGCCCAACTAAGCAATGAAACAATTTCAACACTCGATTTAATTTTACCTGGTTGCTGGAGTAAATCAAACCCACTGGATATCCTTGGAGACGCGGATGCACAACGGTATACCAAGACTATTACGGCAGCAGTTAAGGACACGGGCGTTGACGCTGTTCTTGTCATATATACACCACAAGGTGGAAGCAAACCGCTAGATATAGCTAAAGCAATTATTACACAGGCAAAAAAGATTAATAAACCTATACTTACTGCCTTTATGGGAGAGCAACAAGTATCTGAGTCCAGGCAACTCTTCTACGAAAATAACATACCCACCTATGATTTTCCTGAGGAAGCAATTAAAACATACTTGTATATGTATCAGTATTCGAGGAATCTTAAAACGCTATACGAGACCCCAGAAGATATTCCATTGAATATTGAATCACCTAAGAACTATCTCAAAGCTATGATTCATAGATCAATTAAAAAACAGAATTATTTATTAGGTGAACAGGATTCGAAGAAATTTCTTACTACATATGAAATACCCTGTACAAATGCATACTTTGCAAAAGGACCTAAAGATGCAGTAACAATATCAGCAGAAGTTGGTTATCCTGTTGTAATGAAGATATTCTCTCCTGATATTTCGCACAAGACAGATATTGGTGGCGTAGAGCTTAATTTAAAAACCTCTGAAGAAGTGAAGAGTGCTTTTGGCAGAATAATTGAGCGTGTCCATAAAAATAACCCAAAAGCTGTTATAGAAGGAGTTACTATTCAGAGGATGGTTGAAAAATACGATTTTGAGCTTATCCTCGGTAGCAAAAAAGACCCTGTTTTTGGACCTGTTATCCTTTTTGGATATGGTGGAATACAAACCGAGTTTATTAAGGATGTTGCGGTAGGACTGCCTCCCTTAAATCAAACACTGGCTCGCCGCCTCATGGAACAGACCAAAATATATAGTGCGCTATCAAAAGGGTTAAGGGATAAACCACCTGCAAACTTATCTGTCCTTGATGAAACTTTGGTAAAACTGTCGAATCTAATCGTAGACTTTCCTGAAATTCGAGAAATCGATATTAATCCTTTAGCTGTAAGTGGCGACAACGTTGTAGCTTTGGATGCAAGAATAATCCTTGATGATACGTTAACAGGAGAAAAAACTAGTGACCATTCACATCTGGTTATATCCCCGTATCCAACCAGGTTTGTGACCCCATGGCGATTGAAAGATGGCAGAAATGTATTATTAAGGCCAATTAGACCCGAAGACGAACCTCTTGAAAAACAATTGATAGATGGGCTGTCGGAGGAATCATCTCGATATCGGTTTTTCCACATTCTAAAGGACATTACGCATACAATGTTAACCAGGTTTTGCAATATTGATTATGATAGGGAAATGGCTATTATGGCCGAATACACTTTAGATGGGAAAAGGCGCAGTGTAGGGGTAAGCAGGTTAATAATTGAATCTGATGGGCAAAGTGGAGAATTTGCTGTTCTTATTGCTGATGATTTCCAGGATAAGGGCCTTGGTCTGAAGCTTACCGATATGTTAATAGGTATAGCAAGAGAACGTGGGTTGAAAAATATTTACGCCCTTATTCTAAACGACAATAAGAAAATGCTTGGATTAGCTAATAAATTAGGTTTTAACCGCGAGAGTTCTTCCCCAACAGAAACTAAAGTGGTTCTCTCTTTATAGAATACTTTAGGAAAAGCGACAATATACCCAATACTGGTTGGAGAACCGTCTTTCTATATTTAGCAATAATGATCAGGTTGCAGGCGAATTATCCAGCGCATTTCTTAATTCAACTATAAAATCATGGACGGAAGCAAAGTTATCATCGCTGGATTCCATCAGCTGGATAATACGGCTGCCTACAATTATGCCATCGGCTATTGTGGCTATCTGCCTGGCTTGCTGTGGCGTGGATATTCCGAACCCTACACAAAGAGGCTGTTTTGCTATTTTCCTAACCCTGGCTACAAATGTATCCAGTTCTGAAGGCAGGCTTTCTCTTGCGCCGGTGGTCCCGGTCACTGAAACAAGATATATAAAGCCACTGGATTTATTAGCTACAAGCTTGATGCGATTTTCGTTACTGGTGGGGGCAAGAAGATAAACAAGGTCGAGGTTATTTTTCATGGTGGCTACTTCCAACTCAGAGCCCTCTTCCGGAGGCAGGTCAGGGATAATCAAGCCATCAATGCCCGCGTCAGCGCTGTCACGACAAAAGCCCTCGCAGCCATATTTGTAAACAGGATTGAAATAACTCATCATGACCAGTGGTATCTCAACCTTCTGGCGTAATTGCCTGGCTACATCGATGCATAATTTCAGGGTGACGCCATTACGCAATGCGTGGAAGCTTGCCTTCTGAATAGTAGTGCCATCGGCCAGGGGGTCTGAGAAGGGAATCCCAAGTTCCACTATATCGCATCCGCTCTTAGCGAGAAGTGGAACTATTTTTAAGGTTGCTTCAATAGAAGGATAGCCTACTGTCACGTAGGCAATAAGAGCTTTATTACCTGGTTTGATAAAAACGGAGGATATATCGCTCACAGGTTCTCTCCGAATTCCTTCATTACTATGTCAAGGTCTTTGTCACCACGGCCGCTCAGATTGACCACGATGATTTTATCCTTGTCCAGTGAGCCCGCTAGCTTTGTGGCATAGAAAATGGCATGGGCTGACTCAAGTGCTGGTATTATTCCCTCGGTTTTACTCAGAAGCCGAAATCCCTCAAGTGCATCTTTATCTGTAACCGCAACGTATTTGGCGCGTCCTGTAACCTTGTAGTAAGCGTGTTCGGGACCTACTCCCGGGTAGTCCAGTCCTGCGGAGATACTGTGAGTCTCCAGGATTTGACCGTCATCATCCTGAAGCAAATAGGATTTCGTGCCATGTAGTATCCCTACTGTGCCTGCTGATAATGACGCAGCGTGCTTGCCTGTACTGATTCCCCTGCCTGCTGCCTCAACACCGATAAACGCAACGGTTTTGTCTTTCACAAAAGGATGAAAAATGCCGATAGCGTTGCTCCCTCCGCCTACGCAAGCGATAATATAATTGGGCAAGCGATTTTGCATGGCAAGAATTTGTGTTTTTGTTTCCTGTCCAATTATCGACTGGAACGTACGTACCATCAAGGGATAGGGATGAGGGCCTACCGCACTTCCCAGCATGTAATAGGTACTCTCCACATTGCTTACCCAGTCCCTTATTGCCTCATTAACGGCGTCCTTCAATGTTTTGCTTCCGGTGCTAACGGGGCGCAGCTCGGCTCCCAGCAGTTTCATACGATAAACGTTAAGAGCCTGGCGTTGTATATCCTCCTCACCCATATATATGATGCAGCTAAGTCCGAGCATAGCGCAGACAGTGGCTGATGCTACTCCATGTTGTCCTGCGCCCGTCTCTGCTACGATGCGCTTTTTACCCATTCTTTTTGCAAGAAGCCCTTGCCCTAAGGCATTGTTAATCTTATGCGCGCCGGTATGAGCAAGGTCTTCCCTCTTTAGATATATACGGGCCCCTCCATAGTGGGTACTAAGTCTTTGGGCAAAATAGAGAGGTGTTGGACGGCCAGTATAGTCACAGGATAAAGCGTTAAACTCCCCCCAGAACCCGGGGTCTGACATGATTCCTTTATAGGCAGCCTCCAGTTCCTCCAGTGCGGTTACAAGAGTTTCAGGTACGAACCTGCCGCCAAACTGGCCGAAGTAACCCTTGGAATCTGGCATGAGTTTATCCTCAGCCTTGTTGCTTGTTTTAACTGCCTCGATAAATGCCCTGATTTTTTCTGTGTTTTTTAGTCCATCTGTCTCAACCCCTGATGAGACATCGACTCCCCATGGCGATACTATCTCTATCACACTGGCGACATTTTCAGGACTGAGCCCGCCGGCGACAATTACGGGGAATCGTTCTGCTACGGATTGTGCCAGTTTCCAATCGGAGCTAACTCCTGTTCCACCATAAGCTCCTTCTACCTGTGAATCAAGCAGGAGCATAAATCTTTTTCCATAGAGTAACCTGCTTCCTGTAAGGATTTCGGTGTATAGTTCTGCTGGAGACTGCTTTCCTATCCGAATGGTTTTTATTACAGGTTTTGTAATATCATGGCAATATTCCCAGGACTCATCACCGCTTAATTGAACCCAATCCAGGTCACAGAAAGCAGCAATTTTATTTATTTCTATAGCGGGCATGTTCACAAAGACACCAACTACTTCCACGTCAGCGTTTTTCTTTTTTACAGCTGTCACTATTCTTTTTGCACTGGCAGGAGTTAACTGCCGTCTGCTTGGAGCGAATACGATGCCAATGAAATCAGCCCCTGCCTCGATGGCTTCCAGGGCATGGGATTCGTCTCCGATTCCACAGATTTTTACATGGGTCATGATAGTAATTCCTTCATCTTGCTGGAAATATTGTTGGCGGTCAGCAGTGCTTCTCCTATTAGGGCTGCATTAACTCCCCATTCCTTCAGCTTCTCAATATCATTGCTGTCTCTGATACCACTTTCACTTATTACTATTTTATCTGGTGGAATCAGGGGACGCAGCCGTCGAGTCGTGTCGATGTCAACGTTGAAAGTGCTCAAGTCACGGTTGTTGATACCAATAATTTCTATTTCATTGACAGGGAGTATCAGTTCTATCTCAGCTTCATTGTGAACCTCGACCAGGCATTTCAATTCAAGGCTATGGCTTAATAAGAGAAGCTCTTTGAGTTGTTCAAGGTTCAATGCTGCTGCTATCAGCAGCAACGCATCAGCACCGCAGGCCCGGGATTCGTATACTTGGTAGGGGTCAAAAATGAAATCTTTTCTTAACAGGGGAAGCCTAAGCTCTCTTTTGATTGCAGAGAGATGCTCAATACTGCCTCCGAAGTACTTTTTCTCGGTGAGAACCGAAATAGCGGCGGCACCTTCATTACCATACTCTCTGGCTATTTGAACCGGGTTATATTCAGGTAAGAATATGCCTTTGGAAGGAGAGGCACGTTTTACTTCTGTGATAAGTTGGAAGTTATTAGCCTTGAGTGCGCAACTGAAATCTCGCACCACGTCACACCTGGTGATTCGGTCTTTTAGTAAAGACAGAGGCAAAGATTTCTTTGTCTGCTCGAGTTCCTTTTTTTTATCAGCGATGATGTTTTTCAGCATTGTCATTCGATGGTTAATCCAGGGCCAGTTTTTGGCTAAGTTTAATCAAATCCTCCATTTTGCCCAGAGCACGACCGCTATCTATTGCTTCACCGGCCATACGGATACCTGTCGTGAAATCTGTTGCCATATTACTGGCAACCAGTGCTGCTGCCGCATTCATAATTACCACATTTCTTCTTGGCCCCTTCTGTCCGTTCAGGACGCTGCGGAGCATCTCAGCGTTTTCGTCGAGTGTTCCTCCTTTAATATCGTTGATGCTTGCTGTCTCGATACCAAAATCCTCAGGGCAGATTTCATAGGGAGGCGAAACACATTGTTCGTTAATATCCCACACGAATGATTTTCCGCTGATGGTGATTTCATCCATGCCATCTATACCATGTAGCACCAGGGAGTGCTTTGTGCCTAACCGGAAAAGCGCCTGTGCAAGTTTATTGCCTGTTTCCCTGTTTGGAACACCAATAATCTGGTATTCTGCTCTTGCAGGATTAGAGAGAGGGCCAAGGACATTGAATATCGTACGGATTCCAATTTCACGGCGAGGGGCAGAGGCATATTTCATTGAAGGGTGAAATACAGGAGCGAACATAAAGCCAATTCCCACGCTCTCTATACATCGTGATACAGCTTCAGCTCCAAGATTGATATTAACTCCCAGTGCTTCCAGTGTATCTGCGCTGCCACAACGACTGCTCATCGCCCGGTTACCATGCTTGGCTACCTTGATTCCGGCGCCGGCTGCAACAAAGGCAGCTGCTGTGGAGATATTAAAGCTGGATAGTCCATCGCCTCCTGTGCCGCAAGTGTCAATTACCGGAGGAACAACAGAAACGGGGATTACTTTTTCTCTCATAACACTGGCTAAGCCGGTGATTTCGTCAATGGTTTCCCCTTTGATTCTTAGAGCAGTTGTGAAGGCGGCAAACTGGGCGCTTGTTGCCTCTCCGCTCATTATCTCCTCCATAACCTGTGCGGCTTCTTTAAAGGCAAGAGAGTGGCCCTGGACCAGGGATTCAATAGCTTCACGAATCATTTTATTTCCCCCGTTTCAGAAAGTTGCTCAGTAAGTCTTTCCCAACCGCGGTCATTATTGATTCAGGATGGAACTGGATTCCTTCTACATAGAACTGGCGGTGTCTAACCCCCATGAGTATTCCAGTAGAGGTCCATGCGCTTACTTCGAGGCAGTCAGGCAAACTATCACGCATTACTGCCAGTGAGTGATAGCGAATAGCAGAGAAAGGATTGGGTAACCCCGCGAAAATACCTTTTCCGTCATGGTGGATGTCTGATAACTTGCCGTGTTTGATTTCCCCTGCACGTTCAACCCTTCCCCCGTAGGAATAGCCAATGCATTGATGTCCGAGGCATACTCCCAGTACAGGAAGGCGTGCTCCAAAGTGCTGGATGACCTCATTTGAGATACCAGCCTTATCCGGAGTGCCTGGCCCCGGAGATATGACAATGCGCTCGGGGGAGATTTTCTCGATTTCTTCGATAGTAATCTTATCGTTTCTAACCACTTTCACTTCCTCTCCCAGTTCACTCAAATACTGGAAAAGGTTGTAGGTGAAGCTGTCGTAATTATCTATCAGTAATAACATTGTTTTCTCTCCTACGCCTGGGAAATAGCAGTAAGTAATGCCCTGGCTTTATTCAGGCTTTCTTCATATTCCATCTCAGGAATGCTATCAGCTACTATGCCTCCTCCTGCCTGGATATAGGCAATGCCATCTTTAATTACGATGGTACGAATAGTGATTGCAGTATCAAGGTTTCCCGAGAAGTCGAAGTAGCCCACTGCCCCTGCGTAGGGCCCCCTTTTATCTGTTTCGAGTTCGGCGATAATCTCCATAGCCCTTATTTTAGGGGCACCAGAAACGGTACCCGCCGGGAAGCAGGCGCGTAGTGCGTCAAATGACGAGACATCTTCTCTTAACCTGCCCTCGACATGTGAGACCAGGTGCATTACATGAGAATAGCGCTCTACGTCCATAAGCTGAGTGACCTCCACTGTACCAGGCACACTGACTCGTCCGATGTCGTTACGTCCCAGGTCTACAAGCATAATATGCTCGGCTCTTTCTTTTTCATCTGTCCTAAGTTCTTCTTCCATGGTTAAGTCTTGCGCTGCATTCTTACCGCGAGGGCGTGTGCCAGCGATGGGATGGGTGGACACTGTGCCATCCTCGACACGTACGAGAAGCTCAGGGGAAGCTCCAATAATATGGAAATCACCGAGTTGAAGATAATACATGTAGGGAGATGGATTGACACAGCGTAGTGAGCGATATATGGAGAAGGGGCTGGCGTCAGTGGCTTGAGCGAGCCGCTGTGATAGCACAACCTGGATGACATCACCGGCATATATATGCTCTTTGGCTTTGGATACTCCGGTTTCAAAATCCTCTTTCGAGAAATTTGATGAAAAATCTACTGGGCTACTCGGGTTTTCTGATGGATCGTCCGGGTAAAGAGGTTGCATGAGTCTGTCTACAAGTCGCTTAATCTTCTGGACCGCCTGGTTGTATTGAACCTCGATGTCGCCATTCAAATGGATATGGGAGATGATTTTAATTTTGTGAGTAACATGGTCAAAAGCGAGAATGGTATCAGCCAGCATTAATACGGACTCAGGAAGCTCCAGCGCATCGTGGGCAGCACATGGAAGGTTCTCGAAATAACGGGATACTTCATAGCCTAAGTATCCAACCATTCCACCATGAAACCGGGGTAGTCCCGCAATGTTAATTGGTTTGAATCGGCTGAACTCTCTTTCAACGAGCAGTAAAGGGTCAATAGAGGAATTTTCTCCCGCCCTCAGGATAAGCGATGGCTCGGTGCCAATGAAACTATATCGCCCGAGCTGTTCCCCTCGCTCAACGCTCTCCAGCAGAAAGGAATAGCTTCCCCGAGCTACTTTCAGGAAAGCCGATACCGGCGTTTCCAGGTCGGCCTTGATTTCGCGGTAGATTGGCACAAGGTTGCCCTGTTCCTTGAGCTTGATAACTTCTTCTAATGATGGATAATACATATTTTCACTCCATAAAAAACCATAAAAAAACCGCCCCCAAAGGGGCGGATTAAATCCGCGGTGCCACCCTTCTTAGCCAGGCGAACCCGGCTATCTCTCAGGTACGGAAAAAAGATTCTATACCCTGGGCTCTGATTACGGTGCCCTCTCCGTCAAACCCTACTCGGGAATAACCCCTTTTGGATTTGCAGCTCCCGAGTCCATTCAACCTCTGCGCAGACACCGGCTCACACCTTACCCGGCTCTCTGAGCCTCGCTGGAGGCATACTAGTCTCGTTCTCAGCCTTTAAAACCTTATTAAATTTTAGAGTGCAATAATATCAGGTCTGCAATATTTGTCAAAATTGGGTTTTATTCTGTCTGTTCAAAATATGTCGGTGATTGTCAGTAGCGATAGTATATCTTGATTGAAAGTGTTCGATTTTTCGAAGGTTTTAAGTTTGACAGGTGAACCTGTAATTGCTAGGATGTCTATACGCATGTAGGTAAATACGTATATATGCAAGGAGGTATAGGATGAGCAGGAAAATGACAGTGGTGTTCCATGATGAGGATTTGTACACTTCTTTGAAAGTGGAGGCAGCCAGAAATCATATAACAGCCAGCAAGATTGTGACAGATGCGGTGCATGAGTGGCTGGAGAGGCGCGAGGATACTGCTCTCTTGCCTGTGATCAAGGCTGCCCGTGATGAGTGGGAAGAAAAAGGAGGTCGTCCCTGGTCGGAAGTCGAGCAGGAGATAAAGGAGGCAATAGACAGTCGGGAACAGGACGCCGCTGCAAATGGCTTACAGGATTGAGGTCTCGCCATTGGTTTATCGGAACCTGGATAGACTGAAGAAACGGATTCAGGTGCACGATTTCAATCGTCTGCGGAATGCTATTAGAGGGTTGGTGGATGAGCCTCGCCCCCACAGAGCTCGCACCTTTCAATCCCGAGGATTCCTTTTTGTGTTGCTGCATGAAGTCAGATTACAGCAAGATCCATTACTTGTCCAGATGATTCAAACAATTGACCTATCGGTGGTAAGACAGCCTCATACAAAAAGCAACTTTGTTTAAGAAACTGTAAATTGAACAGAGTGGCTTTCTGTTCAATAACGTAACCTGTTTCTAAAACAATAATAAACTTTCATATATGACCTTGTATCTTAAATAACATGATAGAATGCCTGCCGGAGTCTGGGTATGGCA
>CAZZHQ010000036.1:0-21860 GCA_964654015.1 uncultured Dehalococcoidales bacterium
CACGACCTCAGCCTCCGCAGGGCTGCGCTCTATCCGCTGAGCTACAGGCGCATGTATTCGGCGGGTGTAAGTGCCGAAGGAGGGAGTTGAACCCTCACGTCCTTACGAACACTACGTCCTGAACGTAGCGCGTCTACCATTCCGCCACTTCGGCATTCTATTCCTCTCTGGCAAACTCTCCCTTTGCCAGAGCAACAAATATAACCGCAAACAAACCAAGTACATTTATGGGAAGCAACGCACAAATAGCACCTATCATTGCCATTCCAAAACTTCGCCTTTTAATAGCTGAGATACCACCTACCAAAGCCAGTATTCCCAGAACCAGGAGAGCTATCCCTATGATAATCATTACTGTCAGAGCAGGAGCATAACTCCCTAAAGCAAACCATCTGCTAATATCTTGCCCACCCCAGGGACATGCTTCCCACAGTGACAGACCAAAAGCCATACTAACAACAAACACAGTTCCGGCAATTATCTCAAAAGCTCCTACCAGGATGCTTAATATCCCTCCTGCACTAAGTAACCCACCTCTGTCACTCGTTTCCATCTCTTTGCCTCCTATCTCATTTCTATTGAGAAAACAGCTTCATTCTGGTTATGCTAAATATACTACCTCGAAGCAGAACAAAGTGCAAGATGACCTGTCAGGAAACATGCTTCTTATTTCCTTGTCCTATCCAGTAACATATATATTCCATCAACTATATGCTATCAACCAGGACAGTTCAGTATATCAGATAGCTACTGCTTCATCATCTGTGTCCTCAATATAAGTTGGCGAGATAAATAATATGTAATATATTATCATTGCCTAAAGAAAAGTCAGAGTGAGTAGTATAAATTTGCCATACAAATCTTATGAGGTCATTGTAGTAGGAGCGGGGCCAGCAGGCAGCTATGCTGCTTGCGAATTGGCTTCTGCAGGTCATAGCGTAGCTGTACTTGAACATAAAAGTGCTGCGGGTCTTGATATTTGTTGCACAGGGATAATAAGCGCTGAGTGTTTTGAAGCTTTTGGAATCAGCCCTGAGACAATAGTAAGAAAGGCTAATTCTGCCAAGTTTTTCCTACCCTCTGGAAAATTTACCAGACTGAATAGCGAAAATGTCAAAGTTTGTATAGTAGATCGAAGCCGTTTTGATCGTGCTATTGTCAATAAGGCACAAACCAAAGGGGCTACTTATTTTTTCTCTACTGACTGCACTGCTATCAGCATAAAGGGGAATAGAGCCATAGTAGAAACTACGCACAATAATTCCAAACAGGTTTTCTATGCCAGGGCTGTGATTCTAGCTACCGGTCAAGATCTAAGGCTTCACCACAAGCTGGGTCTTGGCAAATTCAAACATTTCGCTGTTGGCGCTCAGACGGAAATTGATGCCGGGAATCTAGACGAAGTCGAAGTGTACTTCAACCAACAGTTGGCCCCGGATTTCTTCGCATGGCTGGTACCTACGTATCCCGGCAAAGCTCTGGCTGGGTTGATATCATCCTCCGGCGCAAGGCTACGTCTGCAAAGGTTCTTGCTTAGCTCCCTGTGTAAGGGTAGATTAATTAGCACCAATATCAAGATAAGACAAAAAGCAATACCCTTATGTGTCTTGCCACAAAGTGTGGGAGAGAGATTACTTGTCATCGGAGATGCTGCTGGCCAGGTTAAACCGACTACTGGAGGAGGAATCTATTTGGGAAATTTAGGTGCACAAATAGCCAGCGATGTGCTCAAGGAGGCTCTGGATAAGGACAATCTCTCCGCAAGCTACCTCGCCCGCTACCAGAAGCGGTGGAAAGCAAAAATGGGCAGGGAAATTAGTTTCGGTCGATGGATGAGATGGGTTTACAGTAAATTGAATGACCAGCAAATTGAGAAACTGTTCAATACCTTTACTTCAGAAGACATGACTACCGCACTGCTTAATTCGCCTGATTTCTCCTTCGACTGGCACAGCAAACTATTTCTTTCTGGTTTGAGGTATAAAATTACCAGTCCAATTCATAAACTTTCACGTCTTCTTCCAGGGGAGAAAAACAATTGAGCCAGGCAAACTATCCACCGCAACATATTGCTATTATTATGGATGGTAATGGCAGATGGGCTAAGAAGCGGGGCCTACCCAGAATTGCTGGACATCAGGCAGGAGGAAACAATATACAGCCAACCATCCAGTCTCTTATCAACCACGGAGTAAAATATCTCACCCTTTATGCCTTCTCAACAGAGAACTGGAGCCGCCCAAGAACAGAAGTTTCAGGATTAATCAATCTCTTGACCCAGAAAATCGACAGAGAAACTGATGACTTGCATCAAAGAAATGTCAGATTAATACACATTGGTAAGACAAACAAATTACCTGAGAAGTTGCAGCAGAAATTATCTGCGGCGATATCATTAACCAATAATAATACTGCCTTTACCCTTTGTCTCGCCTTTGATTACGGAGGACGTGACGAGATTGTCCAGGCTGCAAAACATATTATTGATGCGGGTCTATCCAGTACAGAACTAGACGAGACTGTATTCAGCCAATATCTGTATGCAACTGGACTTCCTAATCCTGATCTTATCATTCGCACCGGAGGCGAGAGACGGCTGAGCAACTTCCTCTTGTGGCAAGCTGCTTACAGTGAACTGTATTTCACCCCAGTATTATGGCCTGACTTTAATCAAGAAGAGATTGAAAAAGCCCTCCTTGAATACAAACACCGACAGAGGCGCTTTGGTGCCATCTAAAAACCCCTCTACGATAGAGAACCGCAAGCATCTGCTGAAACTAACTGCACCTTAGTCCCTGATAACTACAGGTCGCATGTAGGCTAAATGTAAATTCCCGGTAAAAAATGTTGACCTCTTGCTATAAATCAAATTAACATTATCATAAGTATTGATTCTCCTTTCATTGTTTACCCTCGTAATAGATATGGAGAAGACAGCAGTAATTATTAATAGGGGACGATAAAGATATGAATTGGCTGGACATAGCGATTATAGTAGTCACGCTTTCACTAGGAATGTTTGGTTTATTGAAAGGGGCGACTAAAGCTATATTCGGTGTTGCGGGTTTGATTGGAGGCATAGTTTTGGCCAATTACTGGTACAAATCAGTTGCTAATATACTGTCACCAGGAGGAACTATCTGGCCGAGCATAGTTGCTTATGCCATAATCGTTATATCCGTACTAATTTTATCTGCCATTATTAGTCAATTAATAAAAAGGCTAATCTCTGCTGTAATGCTAGGTTGGCTAGACAGGGTAATCGGTTTCATACTGGGAGCAGGAATAGGCTTGGCATTATGCTTAGCCTTTGTTGCCGCTATCAGTAGAGTGCCCGGTACAGAAGGATTTATATCACACTCGGCAATAGCAACATTCCTGATAAACCAGTTTCCTATGATAACGATACACCGAACAGGGCAATTAGTTTAATAGAGAAACAAAAGGAGTCACCAATCCTGCTTCGCTCCAGGTAAGACAGAAAACACCTGTTCAACATAGTTAGTGGTAATTCAACTCTTCAATACTTCATCCAGCGCAGCTTGCAGGTTTTTCTTAGACTTTAGCCCTACGAATTGCTTTTCAGGTTTGCCCCCATTGAATATAAGCATTGTAGGAATTGCAGAAATACCATATTTCGCAGCCAGGATATTATTTTCGTCTACATTAACTTTGGCTAATTTCATCCTGCCATCATATTCTTTCTCTAATTCCAACAGAACAGGAGCAATTACCAGACAGGGACCACACCACACCGCCCAGAAGTCCACCAGAACAGGGACCTCCGCTTCTAATACCTCTTTTTTAAAGTTATCTTCCCCTACTATGTTTAATGACATCTATTTTGTTACCTCCAAAATCTATTATTTTTGTAAAGAGAAAAGGGCTATGGCATTTCGGGTGGTCTCCTCAGCAATTGTTGATTGATTGACTCCCTGTAGCTGAGCCGCTGCTCTCAAACTACTCACTACATCAGCTGGTTTAGCACTGTATCGTTCTTCCCTGCCATAAGTAACAGGGCTGTCCGTCTCAAGAAGTAAGTGGTCAAGCGGTACTGCTTTTACTGCCCTCTGGTGTTCCTCATGATAAACAGCAGCAGGCGTCGCAGAAATAAAATAGCCAGTAGAAATAATACTATCAAGCACGCTGGAAAATCCAGTAAACCAGTGGAACACAGCTTTATCTATGTTTTCTTCTCTGGCCAGTAAAAATGCATCCTTCCACGCATACCTGCTATGTATTATTACTGGTTTATCATATTGCCTGGCCACCGCGAGGAGACGTCCTAATACTTTTTTCTGCAATTCCTTTGGCACATCTTTTATCAGTCGTTTATGATAATCTAAACCTATCTCTCCAATCGCAACTGCCGTTTTAAGATTATGCTCAATAAACTGTATTGTATTTTCAACTTCTGAAGGACTAAGTTTGGTAAGCTGACAAGGATGTAAACCTAAGGCAGGGTAGACAAATGAATGGTATTTTTCGGCCAGTTCCAATACCCTGACATTAGATTCGTAATCCGAGCCAACAGCCACAATAGCAATAACGCCAACCTCTTTTGCTTCATCAAAAACTAATTCCAAATTCTCTAGCTCATCCAGGTGAACATGCGTGTCGATAAGCTTATACACTATTATTATTCTCCTCAATCATCCCTCTATTATACATAGGACCTTGCTCATTAGATTTAAAAGCAAATAAGAGGAACATGTCCTGTTTCTCTGGTTATTAAATTCGCTGTCCCTTTACCATGGCTTAGCTGAGCTAACTTGAAAACCTTCACTAATGTACTTTTCGTGGTTTTACAACCTTATCTTAAATTGCTGCTTAGATGACTTAACTCTATAGAACCAGTCACATAGATTACAGGAAATAAACAGGGGCGGCTAACTCTGTTCCTGATTCCACAAATTCGATTGAAGTCGTATACCTTTATATGATAGCCCTAGATGTTCATAAGCAAGCCTGGTAGCAATCCTGCCACGTGGGCTACGCTCTAGAAATCCTAATTGAAGAAGATATGGTTCATACACATCCATAATAGTATCGGAGTCCTCACTGATAGAAGCGGCAAGAGTCTCTAGCCCCACTGGGCCACCATCGAATTTATTAATTATGGCACGGAGTACCCGGTGATCAACTTCATCCAATCCAACAGAGTCGACTTCAAGCATAGAAAGCCCTTCTACAGCAATCTCCTCATTAATTACACCATCTGCCTTAACTTGTGCGTAATCTCGTAATCTCTTCAATAGCCGGTTAGCCACCCTTGGAGTACCTCGAGCACGTCGAGCAATCTGCATAAGCCCCTTAGTATCCGCCTTCACCTTAAGTATAATTGATGTTCGCTCTAAAATTGTTAATATAGCCCGCTCATCATAAAAATCAAGATGGTAAGTCGCCCCAAACCTATCTCGAAGCGGAGGGCTGATTAAAGCAAAGCGCGTAGTTGCACCAATTAAGGTAAAGTGTGGCAAACTTAACTGCAGGCTTCTGGCTGCCGGACCTTTCCCGAGGAAAATATCAAAAATGAAATCCTCCATAGCGGGATAAAGTTTTTCCTCTACTGTATGACTTAATCGATGAACCTCATCGATAAAAAGGACATCCCCTTTATGTAAATTTGAAAGAAGTGCTGCTAAATCTCCAGGACGCTCAATCGCTGGCCCCGAGCTAACCTTAATACTTACCCCCATCTCAATGGCGATAATGCTTGCCAGTGTTGTTTTACCCAAACCAGGAGGCCCATAGAGTAAGACATGGTCTAATGGCTCCCCCCTTTTCTGGCTAGCCATAATAGCTATCCGTAAATTTTCCTTTAGTCTATCCTGCCCTATAAATTCACTTAGATGTTTGGGTCGAAGATTCAGGTCAACAGGAACATCACCAGCAGTCCTGTTACCTGATACCACGCGTTTCTGAGGCAATGATCCTGGAATGGGGGGCATTTCCACACCTCCCGCCATATCACATCTCCTCTGCAGCTATTAAGCTCTCTTTTTTATCTGACAGTAAAGACATCGCTCCAATTTCTTCATTTTTCAGTCGCTGCTGAGGCAGCAGTCCTATTTCAGCTAAATCTTCATCTGTCAGTACTCGACTGGGGATAAGTTTGCCGAGGATGACGTTTTCCTTAAGCCCGAGAAGTTTAGTAGTCTGGCCTTTGGTTGCCGCATCTACAAGCACACGACCAGTTTCTTGGAATGAAGCAGCAGCTAACCAGCTATCCTTGCTCAAGCTTGCCCTGCTTATCCCTTGAAGAACCGCCTGTGCACTCGCCGGCTCTCCTCCCTCAGCTATTACTCCATTATTTATATCTTCATAATTAAACCGGTCAACCAGTTCTCCTGGCAAAAGTCTCGTATCACCTGAGCTTATAATCGCCACTTTCCGCAGCATCTGACGAACGATTACAGCGATATGCTTATCATGTATACTGACTCCCTGTGAACGATACACCCTCTGTACCTCATCAACTAGATAGATCTGTACTGCGTCCTTACCTTCAATCTGCAATACATCATGAGGGGCAATAATTCCTTCAGTTATTTTCTGCCCTGCTTTTACCACATCACCTGATTTAACTATCAGATGCATGCCTTGTGGAACATAATATTCCTTATCGTCCGTTTCCTTGTATTTAATAAAAAGGCTATTTCCTTCGAATGAAATTTCACCGGTAACTCTTGCCAATACATTATTCTCATCCGTAACCGAGAGTTGTTTCTCAACCTTTTCATCCGTGGAGATGGAGCGAAACAAAACAGTACCGCTGTCAACCATCTGCCCTTCTTTTACTGCGACTTCCATTTCTGGTGGTAATGCGTACTCCTCTTTATAAGTTTCCGAACTCGTAACCTTGACTACAGCACCTTCTTCTACCTCTTCAACTGTAACAATACCACTAGCCTCGGAGATAACTGCTTTTCCTTTCGGTATTCTAGCCTCTAGAAGTTCAGCTACACGGGGAAGGCCTGTCGTGATATCAGTACCAACTACACCACCGGTATGGAAAGTCCGCAAGGTAAGCTGAGTCCCTGGTTCGCCAATACTTTGAGCAGCTATAATACCAACTGCGGCCCTCAGTTTTATTATTTTCCTGCTCGAGAATTCCCTGCCATAACAGCGCTGACACATGCCAAATCGAGTCTGGCATGTTAGAGGAGATCTTATACACACACGTGTTATGCCTGCATCGACTATAAGTTTAATTCTTTTTTTATTTAATTCTTCATTTCTTGAAACGATAATCTCACCAGTATCAGAGACAATGATATCAGCGGCTACTAAATAGCCATCAATTCTCTCCTCAAAGGGTGGCAAGTAGCTTGCTTCATCATCTCTGGATATCCAGATACCATCGTGAGTCCCGCAATCCTCCTCCATGACCATAACATCCTGAGCTACATCTACAAGGCGTCTGGTAAGATAGCCACTTTCAGATGTTCTCAAGGCAGTATCAGCCAACCCCTTACGGGCACCATGAGTAGAAATAAAATATTCCATTGGAGAAAGCCCATCACGAAAACTTGATTTTATAGGAAAATCAATTATCTTTCCGGAAGGATTAGTCATCAAGCCACGCATACCCACCATTTGTGTAAGCTGTGAGATATTACCTCTAGCCCCCGAGTTAGCCATTATGGCAACTCCTCCGTAAGGATCCAGGGATAGCTTTATATCCTTAGAGATTTTGTCTGTGGTATCCAGCCATGTCTCAACAGCATTCTCATAACGCTCACCTTCAGTAATGAAACCACGATTATATTGATCTTCAATAACATTAATCTTCTTATCAGCCTGCTTAAGAATACTGACTTTCCCCGGTGGCTCTTCGATATCGTTGATCGACATAGAAATCCCCGATTTTGTGGCATAGGTGAAACCCAACTGTTTTAGATTATCAAGGACAGTGGCAGTAGCATTATTGCCTACTATATCAATGCAATCAGATACCAGCGACCTTAAAGCAGTCTTATCCACTAATTCATTATAGAAGCGTAGCTTTAGAGGCAAAACATCGTTAAACAATACACGCCCTACGGTGGTCTTTTTCCGAGGGCCTGGATTATCAGTGTCACGAACCTCGATCTCTGCCCCAAGGTCAATTACACCCAAATCATAAGCTAATTTAGCTTCATTAAAGCTACTGAATATTTTATCTTTGCCCTTGGCATTAGGTTTGATCATAGTAAGATAGTAACAACCCAGAACCATATCGAGACTTGGCACCGTTACCGGCTCACCATTACTCGGCAACAGCAGGTTTTTTACGCTGAGCATATGTTCTCTAGCTTCCTTAACTGCAGCCCTCGATAACGGTACATGGACCGCCATCTGATCACCATCAAAATCAGCGTTAAAAGCTGAGCAAACCAAAGGATGAAGCTGGAAAGCATCCCCATCAATTAGGACAGGCTCAAAAGCCTGAATACTCAGGCGATGTAATGTGGGAGCACGGTTAAGCAATACCGGACGCTCTTTCACCACCTCATTGAGTAAGCCCCATACCTCAGGACTGACTCTCTCCACTTGACGTCGTGCGATCTTCACGTTACTGGCATACCCGCCTTCCATTAGTCTCCTCATTACAAAAGGTTTAAACAACTCCAGGGCCACATGCCGTGGTAAACCACACTGATGAAGCTTGAGTTGAGGTCCAACAACAATGACTGAACGCCCACTGTAATCTACTCTCTTACCGAGTAGATTCTGCCGAAATCGCCCTTGCTTTCCGCCTAGCATTGCCGAAAGAGATTTTAGAACGTGTTTATTACCAATGGTTACCGCGCGACCTCTCCGTCCATTATCAATAAGAGCATCGACAGCTTCTTGTAACATTCGTTTCTCATTACGAATTATAGGCTCAGGAGCACCCAGTCCCATAAGACGGCGAAGCCGATTATTGCGGTTGATAACACGACGATAGAGATCATTAAGGTCACTTATAACAAAACGCCCACCGTCCAGTTGAACCACAGGACGAAGGGCCGGCGGTAATACTGGTAATATAGTCATAATCATCCATTCCGGCCTGCTTCCACTATCTCTCAGTGCCCTGACCAACTGTAATCTCTTACTTATCTTTATAGCCTGTTGGACAGATGAGTTCTTTATCTCCATCACAAGTTTTTCATGCAACTCGTTTATATCAATATTTTGCAATATCTCCAATACGGCCTCAGCTCCCATGCCCGCCTTGAAGACCTCACCATATTCATTCTTCAGATCTTGATATTCCTCTTCCCTTAACAATTTAAAAGGTTGGAGCTCATTTATTTTAGCTATTCTGTCCCTAATCTCTGTCTCAATCTCCGATTTCTTTTCTATAAATCCAACTCGTAACTGATTTACCTTTACCACCCTCTCTTCCTCATCAACGTCAGTCTGATCCTGCCAGTTACCAATCTCCCTTTCCAGTTTCTCTCCCTCTTCAGTAATTTTCTGCACAGCTTCCTGTTCAAACCGTTTGATTATTTCCAGTTGAGCTTCTCTATCAACTGAAATAACTATATATTGAGCAAAATATATAACTGTTTCTAATTTCCGTGGTGATATACCAAGGAAAAGACCTAGACGGCTGGGCACCAGTTTTACAAACCATACATGTGTAACTGGGGCAGCTAATTCTATATGCCCCATCCGCTCTCGACGTACACTGGAACGCGTTACTTCAACCCCACACTTATCACAAATCACACCTTCATAGCGTAATTTCTTATATTTGCCACAGTGACACTCATAATCTTTAACAGGACCAAAAATCCTCTCGCAAAATAAACCGTCCCTCTCTGGTTTTAAGGTACGATAGTTTATGGTCTCTGCCTTGGTTACTTCGCCATGAGACCAATCTTTTATTTGCCCAGGCGAGGCTATATTTATCCTGATAGCATCTACGTCTTCAAATTGTGTCATCTATTATTATCACCTCGCTTTAGAACCTCGTTTCAATTTTTGCTCTAACATCCGAAAACAGGTTCACTGTTTTTTCATCTTCATTAAGTAGCTCAATGGCAAAGCCCAAACTACGTAATTCCATAAACAAAACCTTGCACGCCTCGGGAACACCAACCTGCCGGATATCTTCACCTTTAAGAATAGCCTCATATGCCCTGGAACGGCCTACCACATCATCCGACTTCACCGTAAGCATTTCTTGAAGGGTGTAAGCAGCACCATAGCCTTCCAATGCCCAGACTTCCATTTCCCCGAAGCGTTGTCCCCCAAACTGGGCCTTTCCGCCCAATGGTTGCTGGGTAATGAGTGAATATGGACCGGTGGAACGGGCATGTACTTTATCCTCAACAAGATGTATCAATTTCATGATGTACACATTTCCTACAGTTACAGGCTGGTCAAAATGTTCTCCCGTCTTGCCGTCGCACAGGTTTATCTTTCCAAATGTAGGTGGATAAATTCTTCGCTCCTTATAAACCTGATCAACTTTCTCCTCCAATTCCTTATTCGTAAGCTGCCCAAACTCAACCCCCAACTCTTTAAGCCATAGGCATAGGGCAGCTCTCTTGGCTCTTCCCTTCAATTTGTCATTCATTATCTCATCAAAATCAAACTCTCGTTCTGAAAGCCATACCTTTATCTTCTCCCAATCAGGAGCTACCGAATTATCTGAGGAAAGGGTAACTGCATCCGCCTCCCAAGCTATCCAAGCCCTACATAAATTATCCTCTATATCCAAGGAATCAGCTCCACTAAAAACTGGTGTAAGCGCTTTAAAACCCAACACGTAACCCGTCCATCCCATGTGCGCCTCCATAACCTGTCCAATATTCATACGGGAGGGAACACCCAATGGATTTAATACTATATCTACCGGCGTACCATCAGGTAAAAAGGGCATGTCCTCTTCGGGTACTATAATTGAAACCACTCCCTTATTACCATGTCTACCAGACATTTTATCGCCCACCGAAATCTTGCGTTTCTGAGCAACCCATACCCTGACAAGCTCATTGACTCCGGCTGGCAATTCATGCTTCTTGTCTCGAGAAAAGACCTTTACATCAATAACCCTACCCCACTCTCCTGGCGGTAACCTGAGAGAATTATCTTTTACCTCACGTGTTTTCTCACCAAAGATAGCACGCAATAGTTTCTCCTCCGCTGATAATTCAGTCTCACCTTTCGGTGTAATTTTCCCTACAAGTATATCGCCACGCCCAACCTCAGCCCCAATACGTATAATACCATGCTCATCAAGGTCCCTCAGGCTCTCCTCATTAACACTGGGAATATCCCTGGTAATTTCCTCCGGTCCAAGTTTCGTAACACGTGCTTCTATTTCATACTTCTCAATATGAATCGACGTGTAGACATCATCCTTAACTAATCTCTTGCTGAGAATGATAGCGTCTTCATAGTTATATCCTTCCCAACTCATGAAAGCACATACAGCATTTTGCCCTAACGCAAGTTCTCCGTTCTCTATCGATGAACTGTTCGCTATGACCTGACCTTTTTCGAGTTTATCACCTTTATTTACCACAGGAACCTGATCAACACATGTCCCCTGATTAGTCCTGACAAACTTAGTCAGTTTTAATACATGTTCTTCCCCCTCATCGTCCTTGATCTTAATCTGTGAACCAGTTACCGAACTAACGACCCCACTTATAGGTGTAAATATTACCTGGCCGCTATATTTGGCAATCTGTTTCTCCATCCCTGTTGCTACCAAGGGAGCATGCGGTCGCAGTAAAGGCACTCCCTGTCGTTCCATGTTACACCCCATCAGAGCACGGTTAGCGTCATTGTGTTCCAAGAATGGAATAAGGCAAGCAGAAACGCTGAATAGTTGTCTGGGAGAAACATCCATGAAATCCACCCTATCCACAGACTCTTCAAAATACCTGCTGCCCATCTTAACTTCAACTTTATTGTTGACAAATTCCCTCTTCCCATTGAGGGAAATATCGGCTTGAGCAATAGCATGTTGGTCTTCCTCATCGGCCGTTAAATATTCACTTTGAAAAGAAACGAAGGGAACGACTCCAATAGTCGGTCCCGTAGAGCTGCTCAATTGGTTTGCAAGCTCCTTTGTAATTAATGTCCCTGCCGCTGCTACAATACCGCCCTTATCGTCTAATACATCATTCTTTATCGTCCTACCCATTAGCTCTGATTCAAGTCTAGGCACCTCATGAATAACCTTAAGATATGGAGTTTGTACAAAACCATATTTGTCAACTTTTGCATAGGTTGATAAAGAAGCGATAAGTCCGATATTTGGGCCTTCAGGGGTTTCTATAGGACAAAGCCTCCCGTAATGAGAATGGTGCACATCGCGGACTTCGAACCCAGCTCGTTCTCTGGATAAACCTCCAGGTCCCATTGCAGAAACACGCCGCTTATGCGTCAGTTCAGACAGTGGATTGGTTTGATCCAAGAATTGAGATAATTGTGACCGGTTGAAAAACTCTTTTATGGCAGCCACGACAGGACGGATATTTACCAAAGTAGAAGGTGTCGCCACTTCAGCACCTAAGATGCTCATCCGTTCCTTTATTGCCTTCTCCAAACGCAACAAGCCAACACGAAACTGGTCTTGTATCAGAGAACCTACTGTATGAACCCTACGATTGTCTAAGTGGTCAATATCATCAGGACTCTCCTGTCCATTATTTATTGAAATAACGTGACGCACGACCTGTACCAAGTCGTCAGGCATCAGTCCAAAATAGTTATCAGCTACATTAACCCCTAGTTTCTTATTTAATTTATAGCGCCCCACTTCGCCAAAACTATAACGACGAGGGTTAAACAGAAAATTATTCAGTAATGTTTTAGCACTTTCAAGACTTGGAGGTTCCCCTGAGGATAATTTACGATATATATCAATCAACGCATCCTTCATGCTTCTGATTGATGGTTCTCTCTCAATAGTAGAACGAATATACGCGTGCTCGGGTGAGTTATCCACGTCCTCGAATAGAGAAATCAACTCCTCATCGCTCTCATACCCTATAGCACGCAACAAGGTAGTGGCCGGCATCTTTCTCTTCCCCCCCATCTTGACTGATATCACATCACGGCTTGAAGTCTCAAATTCAAGCCATGCCCCTCGCTCAGCAACCAATTTTGCCATCCCAAGATCACGCCCTTTAACGGGATCTTTCTCCAGGGTAAAATATACGCCAGGGAATCGAGTTACCTGGCTGACACCCACACGTTCCACACCCGAAATAATAAAAGTGCCATTTTCTGTCATCAAAGGAAAGTCACCAAAAAACAACCTCTCTTCTTTGATTTCGCCACTTTCCTTAATCACAAGTTGAACAGACACAAAAAGCGGCGCAGAATAGGTCACACCCTGTTCAAAACACTCGGCAACTGAACGTTGGGGTGCTCCAAACTCATATTCGCCAAACTTCAATTCCAGTCTGGAGCCAATGTGATCACGAATAGGAGAAATCTCTTCGAAGAGTTTTTTCAACCCCTCTTCTTGCAACCATTGAAACGAATCAATTTGAACACGGATCAGGTCGGGAATTTCCACAGTCTCAGCTAATTTAACAAATGATTTCTCAAATCTACGGTTAGAAGCAAGCGAAACAACCATAAAATTCTACTCCTTGAAACTTAAGACAGCTTTTAATATTTATCAGGCACTTAAAAATACCCAAAAAGTTATGAATTACTTGTTTACGCGATATTCCGTATCCTGAGTGGAACGTGCGAAATGAAGATATTTTGTATGGACATAATGCGACCTGTAATTGTAATATTATGTTGAATATTTTGTCAAATTAATATGTGGCTCTTGTCATAGCTTTATTACTCTTCGTTATTTACTGGATACCAACTGTAAATCAAAATATAATAAAACATATCCTCTTTCAAGACATTAAAACTAAGTGATAGAATATGAGAACACTACAGATTATTCTCACTAGCAAAGAGTATCAGACTTTAATGCGAAGCTAAAATATCCAGGAGGATTGTGAGATGAAAAAATGGCCTACTATATTGGCTCTAATAATATTCTCTGCACTGGTTATCCTTGCGGGATGCAGTGAAGAAATATATTCGCAAACAATAAACATAACCATTGATCCAATAAACGTAACCGGGCGTATTGCCAAGATTGAGTACTACAGGGACAGGGAATTGACCAATTCGATAAAAATCATTGATGGCGATGGCGATGGCATCATAGATGGTAAATCGGGCCCTTCCGTAGAAGGCAATTGGCCCCAGGGATGGGAGTGGTTTGATGATATGCACAATGATGTTATCGTTGGATACTCGACAATAACAATGGTGGAAGGGAAAATAAGAATCCGCAATGGCACAACCTACGAATTCATGCCAGGCGAATATGAATGTGAAAACATCAGATAGGATTTCCTAATCTTTACGCATTGTCCTGTATAGACTAGACCTGAATAATCAAATATAAGAGAATAAAGAGCCAATGGATAATATAACAGAGGATAGAGATGGTTGAGGAATGTCTTTTTTGTCGTATCATCAGCAGAGAGATACCCAGTGATGTAGTTTATCAAGATGACGAGTTTCTTGCTTTTAAGGATATCCATCCTCAAGCTCCCACACACATACTAATAATTCCTAAAACTCACTTTGACTCTTTAGTTGAAATCAGCGATCAGCAAGAAAAACTAATGGGACGCCTGGTAATTATAGCTAAGAAACTAGCCGAGAAGGAAGGATTAGCCAAAAACGGTTATCGCCTCGTGCTAAATTGCGGCGCAGAGGGTGGACAGGTAGTGCCTCATCTTCACCTTCATCTAATCGGTGGAAGAAAATTGAATGGTAAAATAGGCTAAAGCAGAGTTATCGAATCACCCCACGAAAGACTTTAGTCTTTTCACCACATCTCTTATTATCTCATCTGGAGTAGAAGCTCCAGCAGTAATACCGATATGCTGCTTGCCTGTTATCCAGCAACTGTCCACCTCATCTGCTCTTTCCACCTGATATGTCTCTACCAATGGAGAGCATATCTCAGTGAGACGGATAGTATTAGCACTATCATATCCCCCAACCACTATCATAAGTTGACTCCTTTGAGCCAACTCCCTAGCGATACGCTGGCGTTCCTGTGTTGCTGTACACAACGTATTGATAACGCGCAGTTCTTTTAAAACATGCTCTCTGTTATCTGAGTCCCAAGTTGTAAATTTTTCCATTAACTGCCTGATAAAGTTACAGAAAACAGGCCATGTCTGAGTAGTTTGTGAGATTACGCCAAGACGACGAACCCCTTTATCCTTTGCTGATAACTTTAAACATGCTGTAACTTGTTCAATATCTGAAATTACCATTCCGCTACCCCTCGTCCAACCCAACAGTCCTTTAACTTCGGAGTGTCCTGCATCTCCAAACACAATCACTTCAAATCCCGCTATGGCTAGTTCTTCTGCTGCGTTCTGGGCTTGTTGGACTATAGGACAAGTAGTATCAATAATATGAATATGACGAGCCTTAAGTTGAGACAGTATTTCGGGACTTGCACCATGGGTGGGAATAGCTACAATATTGCCCCTAATTTGCTCTAAACAGTCTACCGGGGTTATGCCTACTTCTATCAGTCCCTGCATTAATTGTTGGTTATGTGCCAGCGGTCCCAGAGTTTCTATCTTGCCATAGGTTATGGCTTCTCTTTCTAATATTTCTGTTGCCCGCCTGACGCCGAAGCATAAACCAAGCCCACAAGCTTCCTCAATCTCCATATATCCCTCGTTTCGCCTCTGGCAGCAATACTGCTATCCTATTCATCATCAGGTCTGTCAACGATTTCATTTCTGACCTTCTTAATCTACCTTCGATTGAAGGAAGGGTAAAAGGTTTTCCTATACTGACGATAATACGGGGACGCTTCCACAACCAGCTTATCCCTCTAAGCTTTTCTGTGCCGCTAATGGCAATCGGGATCAATGGGGTACCAGATTCTGATGCAATTACCACAGGACCAGCTTTGCCTCTCGCTAAAACCCCACTGCTGCTTCTTTTCCCCTCCGGAAACATACCCAACACCTCTCCGCCTTCCAGAATTGACATAGCCTGCCTCATCGTTTCTCGCTTTTCCCCAATATTTCCTTGCCGAACTATTGGAAAAGCCCCAGTCCATCGAATAAGAACCCCCAGTACAGGAATGTTAAAGAGCTCTTGTTTGGCCATGAAATTAATCCACCTGGGGAAACTGAATGGTAACAAGAACACATCTATGTTATGAACGTGATTCGACACCAGAACCAGTGAGCCATCATTGGGCACATTTCCCTGTCCTCTAACCTCGATTGACAGGAGTACATACAGGAGTACATTGAATACAAGTCTGATTGCTAAAAGTACAATTTTTTTGTAAATGTCACTGCCCTACTGCTAAATTGTATATTTCATCAACCACTTGTTCCAGGGTAAGTCCACCAGTGTCGATGACTACCGCATCTTTTGCAGGCTTCAGTGGAGATATGGCTCTGTTCTTATCAGCATTATCACGTGTCTGAAGTTCATTAAGAATAACATCAAGAGTTACCTTATTCCCTCGCTCAGCTACTTCCTTGTATCGACGATTAGCCCTCTCCTCCACCGAAGCAACGAGGAAAATCTTTAGCCCTGCGTCAGGTAGCACCACTGAACCAATGTCTCTCCCCGCCATTACCATGTTGCCCCTGCTGGCCAGCTTACGTTGTTCTACGACCATCCTATGCCGCACATCAGCCACTTTAGATACCAAGCAAACCTTCTCTTCCACTTCACTACGGGTAATCTTAGTAGCTACGTCCTCCCCATCAATAACAGGATAATAGGTACAGCCCTGATACGGTAAAAAATCGAAATCAGTCTCACCCACAATACGAGAAAGCTCCTTCTCGTCCACAGGCGAAACCCCCAGCTTAACTATTTTCCAAGTAAAAGCCCTATACAGCAAACCAGTGTCAAAGAAAAAATATCCCAACCTTTTAGCCAGTAGCCAACCAACACTACTTTTCCCTACTGCTACTGGTCCATCGATAGCGATAAGCTTCGTTCTCAAATTGTGTTTCATCTTATCATTTTGAGCCAGCCAATCAAAATTTATTGTGGCACTGCAATCGAGTTATGACCTAAAATGCCTGCTATAGAATTGGCTTAGTAATTAACTTATCTTTAATCCAGGCTGATAGAGATAGCTTCCCCATACTGCGCCACTTCCTGTTGTAAATATCTACATGTATCCATGCTTTCCTTAAAACAACTTTCTGTAAATGCGCTGAGAATCAATTCTACACTTTGCGTATCCTGTTTCTCTATCAGAATACCTGCCTCTCTTTCAATAGATGCTAGTTTTCTTGCAAACTTGTTTTCCAGATTATCAAAAGTTTCCCTGACCATAGGGTGTCTTTGACTCCATGTACTTCCGATTTCATTCCCCTTGGTAAGATCACATAGCCTCTTGAATTCCCACCAATAAGAATCGGAGGAATACTCATCTACCGTAGCTCTATTTGGAGCAATAACTTTCTTGCCAGCTGTGCCAACACAATCAACCATGGCTGGAAGTTGATTGCCCTGTAAGAATACAGGTACGTATAGCCCATTGCATGGAGGGCCAGCGCACCACCACATCACAGGCAGCTTGCCAGAATTAACAGGTGGCAAGACAAAGATTGCTGAACTTGCAGTATGTCCCCAGGTGGAACCAGATGGCGACGCATGCATACAGATTGTGGTTAATCCAGGTGTTGTCGGATTAAAGGTAGCATCAGCACGAAAAGTGTTCTCATAGTGATCTCTTAAAATGCGCTTGAACCATGCTATATCTATACTGCCTTCTTCCTCTACGAGCAGTTTACGAAATCTTCTGGCTCGGCTATAAGATAGCTCGGCAGGAAAATGAAAATCGTTATAAGCTAAGGCTGCATTGAATTCACCCACCCTGTCAGCGGGCCACCAACCTTTCTCAACGGCATAGCTCACGACCGCTGAGTCGCATGCATCCCATTTTGTAGTAATACAAGGTTCGTTAGAGATAGCCCAACTACCCTTCAAGAGTTTCAGGGCAGTCCAGTGTTTCCCGTAGGTTTCAACCACCCAAGCTTCAGTAGTATCAGCCACCATATATGAATTATCATATCCCTGGCTGTTGTCTTCCCCGACATAGGCACTCCCAAATTGTCCATACTTTTCAATTAGCCTGCCAATCCATGCCACAGCTTCGGCTGCATTTTTACTCCTTTCAAGAGTGAGCCTGACGACATCCATTCCCAATAGACCCAGCTCTGGTGGACTGCCTGCCTTATAGGCCTTCGCTTCTTCTCTATTAGTCTTAGTACGAATAGCTTCATTACCTATGGCGACACGATACTCATTCATGCCTTCCTCGTAACCCCAACACCAGTAAGGCCCTGCACCCAACGTCGAATATGTCTGCCGAACTTGAGGTATGTTTCTGTGCTCCAGTTGAAGTAATGTATTTGCCTCAAATAACTGCCCGTGGTGAAACTCCAAACGCTGGGATTCAGAAATGCGCCTATCGCTATTCTTGCCGAGGATGATATATCCACTCTGAGTAACATCTGGCAATGCAACCCCTGTATCACATCCTAATACAGTAACCATGGGGACACCCCTGCCAAACCTGTCAGTATGTGTTACCTCCGTGTTTCTCACGTTTATTCCTTTGCTTCATGCTTGATATAAACTTTAAAACAAGCCTGATACTGCAAACTCAAATTGAGCCCACTACCACGTTTTAACGGCCCCACCATCAAAAAGCAGGTCTGCCCCCATGAGGTATTTACCCATCTTCGAGAAGCCTACTATAAAGAGATTAGCTACTTCTATAGGAGTCATCATATCCTTTACCTGCGACCTGCTCAGCATTATGTTCATTACCAATTCCTCCTCGGAAACACCTCTCTGCTTGGCCTGTCCTGGAATTTGTTTTAATACTATAGGAGTCTTACAAAAACCCACGCTCACAGAAAAGGACCGTATCCTTCCCTGCCCTTCAGCAGCAATGGCTTGAGTTAGCCCACGGATACCAAACTTGGTCATGCTATATGCCGGCTTGAGTTTGGTTGCAATATGACCAAGCTGAGAACTCATGTTTCCTACCACACCGATACCATCCTCACTGGCCTTCATATAAGGTATACAAAGTTTAGATAGGTAAAGGGGCGCCCTCAGATTGATTTTCTGCATGACATCATAGGCTTCCATGGGAAAATTTTCCACCGAATCAATATGTTGAATGCCTGCTATGTTGGCCAGAAATTTAATCTGCCCATATTTCGAAGCCTCTTTTACATATTTTTCGATATCGTCATCACTGGTAAGATCAGCCTTAATAAAAACCGCCTTGCCTCCCATATCCCTAATCAGTTCAGTCATCTTCCGCCCTCTCTCTTCATTAGTGCCAGATCCTACGACTGTAACTCCATTCACTGCCAGGGCGATGGCCGTAGCCTTGCCAAGGCCGCTGGTAGCACCTGTTACCAAAGCTACATTCTTTGTATTGAAATACTTATCTTTAACTATTAACACTTCTTCTTTAGTAATGGCAGGTTCCTGCAAATCAAATTTGGAGTTATTCATCTTTCATTCCTTTCCATTTAAAATGTTGTCTATATTATACCGCTGGTTACCATTTTATCTATAGCACGTAGAGAGTAACATTATAGTATGGGTGCTATAATTACAATCGGCTGGTCATCATAGCAGGAAATACTAATAATTTATAAAAATCATGTTAGTTGTAATGTTTTTATGAATTTCGGCATAGTAGCGCGTCAAGCATAAAGCAAGCTTGAGGAAGTGAAGATACAAATATGAGAGAAATTGCAGCCAATAAGGTTACCGCGGCAGTCGCCGAGCTTTTCCAGGAAGCATGCTATCATCTTCCAGAGGACGTCCTGGTTGCCCTTCGAAAAGCGAGAGACCTGGAAGTTTCACCAGTAGCATGCAATGTCCTGGATAAGCTTCTAGAAAATGCAGAGTTATCTGCCAAAGGGGAAACTCCTCTGTGTCAGGACACTGGTACTGCAGTGGTCTTCATCGAGCTAGGACAGGATATTCACATAAATGATGGAGATTTCTATGACTCAATCACCGAAGGAGTACGCCAGGGCTATGACAGAGGTTATCTGCGAAAATCTATGGTGCGACGTCCTTATTCAGACAGGGTTAATACCCTGGACAATACTCCACCCGTCATCCACACAGATATAGTGCCTGGCGATAGAATAAAGATAATAGTTTTACCTAAGGGTGGCGGCGGTGAAAATATGACCCGGCTAGGAATGCTGATCCCTGCTTCAGGACGTCAGGGAATCATCGATTTCGTAGTGAGTACCGTAGAAGAGGCTGGAAGCAATTCCTGCCCTCCTGTTATTGCTGGTGTAGGAGTAGGGGGAACATCGGAAAAAGCCATCTTACTGGCGAAGAAAGCTCTGTTGCGCAATGTAGGTACAGCAAACTCTAATCCTGAACACGCTGAATTAGAAGGCGAAATATTAGAGCGAATCAACAAGCTTGGCATTGGTGCCATGGGATACGGTGGCAGAATTACCGCACTTGCAGTTCATATGGAGGTTTTTCCCTGCCATATCGGTTGTATGCCAGTAGCAGTTAATTTACAGTGTCATAGCGCCCGTCATAAAGAGATCATTTTATAGAGAATAACCATGCCTGAAATGGAACTAGGAAAGAAACAATGCTTAAGAATATCACTCTACCCCTAACAGATGAAATTCTAAAAGACCTTCGAGCCGGAGATAGCCTGTTGCTCACAGGTCTTATTTATGTTGGCCGTGATGCCGTCCATAAGAGGTTGACTCAGGCAATGGACCAAGGGAAACAACTGCCCCTGGAAATAGCGGGGGCTGTTATATACTACATGGGGCCTTCTCCCGCCCGGCCCGATAGAGTGATAGGGGCTGCTGGGCCTACAACCAGTGGCCGAATGGATAGCTACGCCCCCAGATTAATAGCTGCAGGGCTTAAAGGAATGATAGGTAAAGGCATGAGGTCTCAGGCAGTGATAGATGCCATGATAAAGCATAAGGCAG
This sequence comes from uncultured Dehalococcoidales bacterium, assembly GCA_964654015.1. Taxonomy (GTDB): domain Bacteria; phylum Chloroflexota; class Dehalococcoidia; order GIF9; family AB-539-J10; genus JAUUZT01. The sequence goes on from CAZZHQ010000036.1 coordinate 21,036, forward strand.
TATATCTTGGTGCCATAGGCGGCGCAGGATCTTTAATTTCAAATAGTATAGTGGAGGCGAAGATAATAGCTTATCCGGAATTGGGAGCTGAAGCTCTACGCCTCCTGAAGGTGAAAGATTTCCCAGTTACTGTTATAAATGATGTTTATGGCGGCGATCTCTACCGTGAGGGAAAGGCAAAATATCAGATATCTTCTCTTATCTCCACATGAAAAATTATATATTGCTTGCAGAAGCCTTTCTAAGATAATTTTTCCTTAGTAAAGTGAAAACTTGGAACTTCTCGGCGAATCGATTTCTTTTCAACTTCAAGCTGATTTTTATAGCAATAAAGCACGAATGAGCTGTTTAATTAGATAGACGGCTTTTAGTCAATTCTTTGAATATATTATATATTCCACGATCAACAGAAATAGTGGAAATGTAATACTCAATGAAATCTGTGCATCTAATCCAATTACTTGAGCATCGCTTATCATATTTAGCGATTTAAAAACTGCGAAGATTATTGTGCCCAAAGAGAGGCTCTGGAGAATCCCAAAAATCCAAAATATAGTTTTCCTTCCCATATTTACCCCCTTGATACTCTTACTTACTATATAGTAGCAGTCAGATTCATGACTTCTCGAAGCTCACAGCGCCTGGCATTTATTTCATGCCATCTCTTTAGCTTAATTTCTCCCCAATTTAGCTCATTCCATGACGGGCTATTTTAAATGGCGGAGGGGGTGGGATTCGAACCCACGTTCGCAATAAACGAAAACGGTTTTCAAGACCGTCGCCATAGTCCACTCGGCCACCCCTCCATGGCGATTTCTAAAGCTA
>CAZZHQ010000037.1:0-21796 GCA_964654015.1 uncultured Dehalococcoidales bacterium
TACAACAAGTCTACACGCTGGCTATAGATCCAGAGTTACAGGGACGGATAGCATTTATTGAGGACTACGATATGCATATGGCTAGATATCTGGTTCAAGGGGTAGATGTGTGGCTGAATACCCCCCGTCGCTTGCAGGAGGCTTGTGGCACCAGCGGTATGAAAGCCGCTATTAATGGTGTGCTTAACCTGAGCATCCTCGATGGCTGGTGGCAGGAAGCCTACAATGGTAAAAATGGCTGGGCTATTGGTGATGACCAGGTAGTCTCAACACCAGAAGCAGAAGATGACGCAGATGCCGAATCGGTCTACCGACTGCTGGAAGACGAGATCGCGCCTCTCTTCTACTCTCGTGTCTGCTCTCGTGATAGAGGAGGCATACCTCATGACTGGATTCGCATGACAAAGGAGTCAATTCGTTCTATCCTACCTATATTCTGTAGCAGGAGAATGATGAAGGAATATGTTGAACAGATGTATCAGCCAGCCGCTCAGGCATTGCCCATCATAGAATCACATTAGCTGCTTATAAGGAGAGCCATAGGGAACGTGTTTAGTATGTCAGAGAGAAGGAGTTTCCGGCCCTGTACATAAGCATTAAGATGCTCTTCTGTAAAAACATTGTGCCATTGCTCAGGAGTACCGTCAGGTAAAAGCAATATGTCGTCTTGCCAAACTCTAAGCCCTGCCGGAATTTCGCCAACCTTAACCAACTTAGTTAGAAATCGTGAAACCACAACTATAACCCACTTCTCCTTTGTGTGACGCCCGAAAGCACAAATATGTTCCCGTCTCTGGCCGACAATCTCGAGCGGTATGTATCCGCCATATTGAAACACGTCTGGGCAGGACTTGCGGGCGTTCAGTGCCTTGTAGGTCGCATAGAGTTTGACCCGGCCATCCTGCCACGAATGTAAGATTTGCTGAAGTAAAGATTGCCGATCTTGGACTTCCTGTTGGCTGAGGGAGTTCAACAATTTCTTGCGTTTTCTGAAATCAACCGGACGCCGATTGTCGGGGTCTACCAGACTGAAGTCCCACAGTTCCGTCCCCTGATAGAAGTCGGGCACTCCAGGCGAGGTAACCTTGAGCAAGACTTGCGCCAAGGAATTGAGAGCGCCATAATAGGCTACCCGCTTCTCAAACAACAAGAAGTCCTCGAGGAACTTGTTAGTCTTGGAGCTTTCCAGGATAGATTCCAGAAACATGATGAGGGCACTCTCGTATTCGGGATCAGGTGATAGCCAACTTGTAAAAACCTTAGCTTCCCTGGCTGCTTTGACTATATATGCCTTTAACCGTTCCTTGAACTGGGGCATTTCCTCCTCGTGGAGTGTCCATGCACCGATGAGTGTCTGATAAAGAAATAGTTCCATGTCTGGCCCGGGTACTGTAATCCCGTTTACCAACTGTTTCTTAGTATCATTCCACTTGGTCCACTGCAATAGGTGATTATGCCAATCCTCAGCAATTTCAGAGAGCACATTGATTCTGGCTCTAATATCCTCGCTCCGTTTAGTGTCATGTGTTGATGTGGCGTTCAACGTGTGGGGCCAGCGCTCCAGTCTTGTCAGGTTATGGCGGTGGAAGTCGGCGATAGATAACCCGGTAGAATCTGGGTTGCCTCCCACCTCGTTTAGCGATAGCACTCGATGGTAGTTGTAGAGAGCTGTATCCTCAACTCCCTTGGCCATGATGGCACCGGTAAGCTGTTGCCATCGCAATATGAACTGGAGCCACGATTCTTTTTGTTCAGAAGCTAGATGTTGAGGGAAGTCCAAAGTGAGAATACGCTTCAGAGAGTTTAGGGTCGTAGTTTCCAATTCAGGGTTTCGCCTTAGTGCCTCTACCACGGCACTCTCTATGTAGAGCCTATCACGAGGGGAGAGCTCCAAAGCGTGCACATACGTCCGGTAGATGGGCAGGCAGGCAGTAATCTCGATAAGAGTTTTAACCAACTCTGCGGGCGACAGTTTAGAATCCGTATAGCCTTGCTGTGTGATACGGAGTAGATGCTTTGCCAGCGTAGCTATCTCACCGGGGAACAATGCCTTCATGACCAGTTTCTTTTTCTGGTAGGCTATGTCATTAAAAAACAACGCCGATCCGGTCAACTGGGAATAGTTGTTATCAAGAGCTATCGCTCCTTGGCCATCCACGAATAACTCATTGACCGTGTCAACAAAATCATAACCAGTGGTGCCAAAGACTGGCCACTCTGTCGGTAAAGCCTCATCCATATTCGTAATCTTCTCGACAACAACATATAAACTGAGAGGTTTACTGGCGCCCTTTGTCTCCGACATCGTAACCTGCTGCAGACGAGTAAGATATTGAAGCGGATCTTTAAGCCCATCTATGTGGTCAACCCTCAGGCCGGTAATTTTTCCTTGCCGGACAAGCTCAAAAATCAGAGCGTGGGTTTTCATAAAGACTTCAGAATCTTCAACCCGAATACCGACCAGGTCATTAATGTCAAAGAAACGACGATAGTTCATCTCTTCACGACCTGTCATCCAAAAGACAAGTCGGTATGCTTGTTGTTCCAGCAAGCTGTGCATTTCTTTGGCATTAAGAACAGCGATTTTCTCCAGTAAAAAAATCTTAACTTCGGGAGAATTATTAACGATGTCGAGAAATTCCTGCTTGACTGCTTTGCGTTTCCGGTACTGTTTTTTTACTGTGTTGAAGGCTATACTGGTGACAGTAGGGAGGCGTTCTATAACGTCTATCAGGTGCCATAGTTGCTGGAAGCTAGAATGCTCAGGGTCACTCTCTTTCTTATAAGCCAGGCATTGAAAAAGGACCCAACAATAAGACTTAATGTCCAGCGGTAGGTATAACTCGTGGTAGCAGATGGAGAGCCCATCATTCTCCAGCTTCACCCTAAACTCTTGAGCCTTTAATGCCTCTTCATAGGGACTGCTCAGAATAGGCAAAACAACCCTGTTGCCTGTTAAATCCCAGTCAATGTCAAAGAATCCACTATAGGGAGAGCACAGGCCATTTTCCAGAAGGTCAAGCCACCACGGATTGTCTAAGCTGGCTGCCATGTGATTAGGGACAATATCGAGTAGCAATCCCATTCCATGGTCTTTGAGATTACAAACCAACGAATCGAAATCCGCTTCTGTACCAAGCTCAGGATTAAGGCATGATGGATCTATTACGTCATAGCCGTGGGTACTTCCCCGACGTGCTTTCAGTATAGGGGAAGCATAAAGATCAGAAATACCCAGTTGAGCCAGATAGGGTACCAGTGCCCGGGCATCTTGGAAGCGAAAGTTCCGGTTGAACTGAAATCTGTAGGTAGTAACAGGTATTCTTAGGCGAAACATTTAACTAACACGTATTGAGAGCTGCTGCCCCAGCGGGACAAACTGTTCAAGCCACGCCTTAACTGCTCCATCTCCTTCCTGTTCCCTTTTCTTGAGTTCAGGGTAAGTGGAATGGAGTAGTTGGTGGTACAGGTTCTGTACCATCCATAGGTCAACGGGGAACGGTGCCGAGCTGGCTAATTGCGCGGCAGCCAGAAGCTCCTTTAATATATCAATATCCTCAGGCCTAGCGACCAGCCTTGCTATCGTTTTTTCTAGACTACGCTGTAGTAAATAGCTGAGACCATCTGTATCAAGGTCTACCTGCCATGTTTGTACCTCGTCCAGCAGGCTCCTGATTTTTCCCAATTCCAGCACATTATTGCTGAGCTCCCTGCGCAGTCCAGCATTCAGGATGAACTCGGCGGCAGATTGGTAACTTTTAGGTATCGGATAACTTAGTTCAGCAAGGAAACGCATTGGCGGGTAATGATGCTCGTACACCTGATAGTAGGCTGTTTCAATCTCAGAAATGGCTGATTCCATGATACTGTTTAGTACTTTATGCTGCTCGTCGCGGAAGAGAGACCTAAGCGAGTAGGTGGAAGTACCAAAGTATTTATCAAGGAGGCGAACCACCTCGGTAAAATCGGCCCCGTGGAAGGTCTGGGTCATTTCCTGGAGCATCATCTGGTAAGTTTCTTCTCCTTGATACTCACGGACACCAGCATTTACATTGTGGCCGCCAAAGTGCAGGCCGCCAAAGCTCAAGACAGCTGATTCCAGTGTTATGACCGACATGACCTTAGCACGCCCGGATGCCAGCTTGGCTTTTCCACACTCAGAAGCGTGATAGTCTTCCACATCAATATGATAACAATAAACCTCAGCTTTTCTGCTATGTTCCTCAAACAGGGAACTAACTGCAAAATGAGCAGTAACCTTGGTCAGGTCTATCATAGCCGGCTTTACAAACTTGTCGTATATATGACGGCCATCACCATGTTCCCTGATGTTGCTCTTAGCCAGCTCAAGGCGCTCCAGAAAAGACGTTTCAAGGCCATCACCGAAGAGTTCTTGCCCCAGTTGAACTGCTCGCCCCGCATACTGGATAACCTGCACCGTCTCGATGCCAGACAGTTCACCGAAAAACCAGCCACAACTAGTATACATGAGCATGGCATGGCGCTGCAGTTCAAGAAGTTTAAGCGCCATCACATTCTCTTCCTCGGTCAATTCGCGACTGCGGTGCTGTTCCAAGAAGCTCTGGATATTCTCAGGCGAACGGTTAAGAACCACCTCGATGTAGCGATTACGGACATCCCACGGGTCTTTAAATAGTTCTTTCGCTTTGCTTTCATATTTGGGGGCGAGGGTGTCACGCAGCCAATCCAGTGCCTCACGCAGCGGTGCTCGCCACGACTGCTGCCACTTCGGGTTTCTACCTGCTTTGCACCCACAGTCGTTACGCCATCGCTCAATTCCATGACTACAGCTCCACGACGTATTCTCATTAATCTCAACCTCATATGTCGGTGGATATTTTTCAAGGTACTCACCATAATTGGTGACCTGTGCTAGGTTATTGGCTTCAATATAGTACAGGGCAGAGGCCAATGCCATATCCCCGAAGCGATGATGATGACCATAGGTCTCGCCGTCGGTAGCAATATGAACGAGTTGGGGCCAGGTACGTTCATCTGAGAAGGCACTACCTAAGCGCTGGGCAAACTCGTCGCCGCTGTTTAGCAGGTCCTCAAAGGCAATATTTTGGGAAATAGGTCCATCGTAGAAGAAGAGCGCCAGCTTACGCCCTGATGGCAAACTGATTTCATAGGCCATGGTAGGGTCGACGCTGCTATTATCGACCTCAGTCCAGATATCGCTGTTAAGCTGCCGTACCCGTTTCGCCTGGTGAGGCGCTAGAATAGTAAACTTGAGTCCCAGATCTGCTAGAATATCCAGAGTCTCCAGATCTACCGCGGTTTCAGGAAGCCACATCCCTTCGGGCTTTCGCCCGAAGCGGTACTCAAAGTCCCGGATCCCCCAGAGTACCTGAGTATATTTATCCCGGCGGTTGGTCAGGGGCATAATCATGTGGTTGTACGCTTGAGCCAGAGCCATGCCGTGCCCGGAGAACTTCTGTCTGCTTATCTGGTCAGCTTCGATAATGGCTTTATAGGTCTCTACAGAGTTCGCCTCCATCCAGCTAAGCAGTGTAGGTCCAAAGTCAAAGCTTATTCTGGTGTAGTTGTTGACTATCGAAGTGATATATCCCTCACTGTCTAGAATACGTGAGGCAGTATTGGGGGCGTAGCCTTCAGCAGCAACTCTCTCATTCCAGTCATGATAGGGATAGGCTGAATCCTGCATTTCAACATATTCCAGCCAGGCATTCTCTCGTGGCGGCTGATAAAAGTGCCCATGAATGCATATATATCGTTCCATCTAAGTCTCCTTTATGAAAAGAGTCACTGCCCAGGGATTAAGAACAAGGTCATATTCACCCTTTGAGATAATCTGCTCCGGAGTGGTGCTCCCTATTCCTCTCCACCGCTCCTCTGAGGAATCCAATTCTTTGCGCCAGCGCCCTGCTGGAACTGGTAATGTGACCGATACCTGGTCTTTATTGATATTGAACATCGTAACTACCTCGCTATCTTTAGTCCACCGGCGTAGGAAGAGTACTTTCTGTTGGGAAAAGCCTTTTACCTCTAGACTGTCCTTGCTGAGACAGGCCAGGGCAGGGACACCTCTGCGCCTACGAATCAACTCCCTGTAAAATTCCATAATGATGATATGCTGGCTCTCGGAGCGCAATTGCCAGTTGAGCTTACTGGCGAGGAAAGTTGCTGTATCCTGTGGGTCAGACGGCTTACCCTGTAATTGGAAGGAGGCAAATTCTTTCTGGCGTCCCCTGCGCACCGCCTCTGCCAGATCCGGCTCGGAATGGCTGGTGAAGTACAGAAAAGCAGCTGTCTCCCCGTATTCCTCACCCATGAAGAGAAGTGGGATGAAAGGCGAGAGCAGGATAATGCCAGCCGCCAGCTTGAGCGCTTCAAAGGAGCTAAGCCGACTCAACCGCTCGCCCAGCACACGGTTGCCTACCTGGTCATGGTTCTGGGTAAAAACAACAAAGCGCTCAGCGGGAATGTCGTTGGAAGAGACACCATGCCTTCGCTGGCGGTAGCAAGAATATTGCCCTGAATAGACAAAACCCTCCCAAAATGCCTTGACAAGATGCTCAAGCTGGCCGAAGTCCTGATAGTATCCATTTAGTTCACTGGTAAGCAGTGCGTGAAGAGAGTGATGAAAATCATCGTTCCACTGGGCATCCAGGTCATAACCTCCAAGCTCCGGCGGCTTGATAAGGCGAGCATCATTCGCGGCACTTTCACCAATGAGATATCCCTTTCTTTTCAATGCCTTCGTTTCATGATGAAACGCCTGAGATAGCTCTTCTATGAAAGTATAGGCTGAGGTATCCAGTATGGCATGAAGCGCATCTAATCGGAGTGTATCAACGTGAAAGTCGGTTAACCAGTAAAGGGCATTCTCGATGAAAAAACGGCGTACTTCATCATTATATGGACCGTCAAAATTTAGGGCGTCGCCCCAGGGCGTTTTATAGCGATCGGTAAAGTACGGACCGAAGTCAGCTATGTAGTTCCCCTCTGGGCCTAGATGGTTGTAGACTACGTCAAGAATAACCGCTAACCCCTTCTGGTGACAGGCGTTTATCAGAAACTTGAAATCATTTGGACTCCCGTAGGACTCCTGGACAGCAAAGGGGTAGACACCATCATAGCCCCAGTTACGATTACCAGGAAATTGTGCCACTGGCATGAGTTCCACAGCAGTAATACCAAGCTGTTTGAGTTCATCCAGATAACAACTAATAGCTCCAAAGGTACCTTCCTTGGTGAAGGTCCCCACGTGGAGTTCATAGATGATGTACTCCTCAAGGGGCAGCCCCGACCACGAGCCATCACACCATGGGAAATTAGTGTCTATCACCTGGGATGGGCCATGGACCCCATGAGGCTGGTATAGTGATGCAGGGTCCGGGTGCTCTTTTTGTTCATCCAACTGATAAAAATAGAGGCTGCCTGGCATCACACCATTAACTGTGCTACGATGGTAGCCATGTTCATCTTTCTTCAACGGTATGGTCAATTCTTCTGGCGACGTTATATGCACATCGACTTTTTTCGTCAGCGGAGCCCAGACCAGAAAACGGCAGCGTCCATCTCCCAGATATACAGCCCCAAGGCGGTCTTTCTTATTCATGAAATGTGTTCCTGGTTCTTGAAGCAGACGATTGCTAGAGGTGGCAGTGTAATTTCAAGAGAGTACGGGCGGCCATGTGTAGCAACTGTGGATGCCATTACTCTTGCCGGGTTTCCCTGACCGCTGCCTCCAAATTCTCTGGCATCGCTGTTGAGCAACTCTTCCCAGTAACCCCCTCTGGGGATACCGACTCGATAATTGAAGTAGGTTTCGGGGGTGAAGTTTCCAACAACAAGTATGATATCCTCGGTTGACTTGCCCTTACGGACAAAACTGATAATGCTCTGCAAAGCATCGTTGGCGTCGACCCATTCAAATCCAGCGGGAGCACAGTCAAGTTCGTGAAGTGCCGGCTCACATCGGTAAAGCCGATTCAAAGCCTGTAGACATTTCGTAACCTCTGCGTGCGGCTTTGTTTCTGGAAAATACCAGTCCAAGCTGCTGTCATGGTTCCACTCCCGCCACTGACCTGTCTCTGAGCCCATAAAAAGCAGCTTTTTCCCGGGCTGCATATACATGTACCCCAAAAGCAGCCTCAAGTTGGCGAATTTCTGCCAGTCATCACCAGGCATCTTACTCAGCAGTGAACCCTTGCCGTGCACCACCTCATCATGGGAGAGGGGAAGGACAAAGTTCTCCGTGAAGGCATAGATCATGCGAAAGATGAGACTATTATGATGATATTTTCGGTAGATAGGGTCACGAGACATATATACCAACGTGTCATGCATCCAACCCAAATCCCATTTCAATCCGAATCCCAGTCCGCCAAGATATGTTGGCTGTGATACCATTGGCCAGGCGGTAGACTCCTCAGCGATTGTCTGCACGTCGGGGTAGTTTTTGTAGATCTCCTCATTGAACCGGCGCAGTAAACTAATAGCTTCCAGATTCTCCCGACCCCCATACTTGTTAGGAATCCATTCATCTTTATTGCGGGAGTAGTCAAGATAAAGCATAGAAGCAACGGCATCAACACGCAAGCCATCGGCGTGATACTTGTCCAGCCAGAATAGAGCGTTACTGATGAGGAAGCTCTGTACTTCGGCACGTCCGTAATTGAAAATAAGACTTTTCCAGTCAGGATGAAAGCCTTTTCTTGGGTCGGCGTGCTCGTAAAGGTGAGTGCCATCAAAGAAACCAAGACCGTGTTCATCGTCAGGAAAATGAGATGGAACCCAGTCCAGAATTACGCCAATTCCATGTTGATGCAGATAATCAATGAGATACATCAGGTCCTGCGGGGTGCCGTAACGGCTCGTTGGCGCAAAGTACCCGGTAATCTGGTATCCCCAGGAGCCGAAGAACGGGTGTTCCATTACCGGCAGGAATTGCACATGGGTGAACCCCAGATGCCTTACGTGCTCGGCTAGTTGAGGAGCCAGTTCACGATAGGTGAGGGAGCGGTTGCTCTCGTCAGGCACCCTTTTCCAGGAACCCAGGTGTACCTCGTAGATACTTATGGGTGCATCAAGTCGGTTGCGTCTCTGACGTATCTCCATCCACTCTTGGTCATTCCAGGTGTATTCTAGTTCAGAAATAACGGATGCTGTCTTCGGTGGTGTTTCACTACAAAAAGCGAACGGATCGGCTTTATCTACCCCGTAGTTCCTGTATCGGGAAGTAATGTGATACTTGTAGACGATACCGCTGTCTAATCCAGGGATGAATCCCTCCCAGATTCCTGACTGGCCTTTAGGCTGCAGGGGATTTCTGTTCTTGCCCCAGTCGTTAAAATCACCGATAACCGAAACCTGTCTGGCATTAGGTGCCCACACGGCAAAATAGGTGCCGTTCTGGCCATTAACTACGATGGGATGTGCTCCCAGTTTCTCATACAGGCGAAAGTGAGAGCCTTCGTTAAAGAGGAAAAGGTCGTCATCAGTCAGCATGGTCACCTCTGGTGATGTTGGCTCATCTCTGGTTGCCTCTACTTTACAGTTTCGATTTGGTTTATCTTGCCCTTTTCTTTTCGCCATTACCGGTCCTTATACTGTTTACGAAGTTTATTTATACTCTGTAGTGTATCAGCTACTTCAGGTAGCTGGATAAGTTGCTCCAAACTGTAGCGTAACTTGCGCTGCCAGTTCGGGTATTCCGTCTTTGTACTAGGTATGTTTTGAGGCTGTATTTCCTGCCACAAGTCCTCCAAGTTAATCAGAAGTATTCGAGACTCGCTCGCCGCTAAAAGTGACAGGCAAGCTTTCAGAACTGCGAAGATATCTTTTTCCGACTGGTAGAGCCAGCCTTTACGCCGCAGAAACCAAAGTAAAGCATTCTTCATCTCTCGCAGGTTCTTTTTCTCTCTTTTCGCTGCTGAATTATCCAGTAGGCCAAGCTTGAGTCTGTGCTCAATATCCAGCCCTTGCCAGAAGGCGGCAAATGGTGGCATATCATGTGTATTGAGGCTTGAAACTGAGCAGAAGGGAGAGGGTGGAAGAGCATTTCGGGGCTCAGAGGCAAGCTCATACTGCGCCACATACATAGAGTTGAGCCCGTGCCTCTTCATCGCCGGCCTCACATAAAAGGGTACAGTTCCCAAGTCCTCACCAACAACCACCGTCTTACTGCGGTGAGATTCAAGAGCCATAATTGCGTAGAGTTCCTCAGCATGGTAACGAAGGTAGACTCCATCTTTTGCTTCCATACCATGTGGGATAGAAAAGAGGTGATGAAGCCCCATCACATGGTCAATACGAAGAATGCCAGCATATTGGAAATGATGGCGAAGGCAACCGATTATATACCGGTATCCCTTCTCTCTAATTTTCCGCGGGTGCATTGGTGGAAATCCCCACTCCTGCCCCTTCATGAAGCCAGCATCAGGAGGGGCACCGGCAGAGGCACCCAGAATAAAAGAGTCACGTTCATACCACACGTCATAGCCATCGGGATGGACTCCCACCGGCAAATCCAGATAGAGGTGAAGGTCTTTAGCTTTGGCTTTCTCTGAGACATCTGCCATCTGCTGGTGAGCTAGCCACTGCACATAGAGATGGTAACGCCTGCTCTTCTCATCGTAGTCATCTTGCCCTAAGGCTCCTTCCCTGGATGACTGGGGCCATGACTGCCAGGGGACATCCAGTTTTTCACAGGCAGCACGAAAGCGAGCGTAGCCTTCAACTAGTGGATTGTCTTCGATAAACTGCGAAAAATCTTTTCGCCGTCTGGATTCCTTGCTAAAGAAATAGCAACTGAGCTCTTCCAGGGCTTTACGCTTCAATGCCATCTGCCGCTGGTAATCTACCAATGCCGAATTGCGCAATACTCCAATATCGTCTCGTAATAGTGCTGACAGCAGAAAAGATTGCACAGTAGAACAATCCGGCAACTCTGGAACTCTGGTTATATCCAGGAAGAATTCATTCCACAATAAGCGACTAACAGGAAGATAAGGGCTGGGCTCAAAAATATGGTCAACAAAAGTAGGCAAAAGAGGGAGAGTAGCTACCACCTGCCCTCCTATGTCCCCAGTCCATTCTATCAGCTTTATTAGATCTGAGAAATCACCGGCCCCCCAGCTCCTTTGAGAGTGCAGCGCGTATAGAGGGGTAAAGACACCCCACTGCCGATTTCCTAACCCGGTTGGAGGACTGTACGCTTTAATTGGTGCCGTAATTAACAGGCTCTCCTCATGTTTACCCTGTATTTCTATGTTAAGTCGATGGTACCCGAGGGGTGATACTTGCTGTAATGGCAGTTGTTTTACCATGTATCTAATTCCCTCAACCTCTTCTTCCTCAATCAATTCCCCTTCAGTATCATGCCACTGCCACTGTTTTTCTTCACCGCTCTCCAGCTTCAGGTGGCAGTTTATCACGGTATTGGCTTTACTATGGGGAAGCCTAATTTCTACCAATGGCAGTTTCCCTTCCCATGCTACGATGACTGGCTGTAGATGGCATTGCCAGATTTCCTGCCTTTTTTCTCGCCATGCCGATGGAACATCCTTTAAACTTACCACCGGAGCTCCCAGCATTTTAAGCACTGCCAGCAAGGTTTCAATCGACGCCTGCTTACGTTGGTGTGAGACGTCATAATAAACGACCTGTATCCCGTATAATTGCGCTAGTTTATGCAGAAGGCGAATCTTAGAAGGCGAGCTCATTATTAAAACTTCTGGCCAGGTGCTTTTTCTTGTTTTATTTCTGCAATTGGAGCGGTTAGGGGATCTTTATTCTTTTTCCCTTCGTCTTCCCTCTCGTCATCAATACCCAGCACTTGCAGAATACCTTCTAACGGCAGTCCCACCCAGTCTGGGCGGTTATTAAGCTCATAATTTACCTCATAAATAGCCTTGTCAAGAAGGTATGCATCTAGAAGAACCTGCATGCTCTCCCGGTTTTGTGGCAATACAGGGGTGTCTGCCATCAATTCCAGGTAGGACTTCAGGAAGGTAGCCGAGACCCAGTAATACCATGCCTGGGCCCACTCTTTCAGAACAGGCAGGTCTTCTGGCCGCGATATTGCCGAAGTCTGAGCACGCAGTGCTGCGTGGGTGGCATAGTGAAAGGAGCGTATCATACCGGCAACGTCCCTGAGAGGCGAGCGTTTGATTCGCCGTTCACCCAGGTGCCGTGCTGGCTCACCTTCAAAATCGATGATAATAAAGTCATTCCCGGTATACAGAACCTGTCCCAGATGGTAGTCTCCATGGCAACGGATGCGCATCCCGGTGATTTTCTGTCTGGTCACATCATGGAAACGTCCTATAATGGTGCTCTGGAGAGAAAGTACCCTCTGTGCATCTGTTTTTGTCTCATTAGGTAACTGCTTCAAATTTTGCCGTAATAGCTGTAAAACCTCAAGACTAAACCGCCTCATACCGTAGTACAGAGACCGCTGATAGGTGACCGAGAATGGTTCCGGGACAAGCTCCGGCTCGTCTGTGGCTGAGGCCAATGCCAGATGAAGCTCGGCGGTGCGCTGACCCAGCAGCTCCGCCGAAGCCAGATAAAGCCCAATTGTCTCTTTCGCCACTAGCGGGATATCTTCTTCACAGATATCGAGCAGTGAACGCCCCATGGGTTGGGGCACTTCCGCACCCGGAGTTGCCAGAGCCTGCTCAAAATAACGCTTCAGCCAGTCTTGGGTATAATCCCAGGCATCATCCCCGCCGGGTATGTACTCGTGAAGGATGCCCATGGTGACCGGCTGATTTTTGTCTCGAGGACGGTATTCGAGAACTCCAGCTACTGAAGCTGCGTTAGGAAAATTTTCCTTTTCACTAAGAAAGAGACCAATCTCAACTTCAGGGCTGATACCTTCCTCAAGACGGCGGTAAAGCTTCAGTTTAAAACGGTCCTTATAGACTACAGAGGTGTTAGATTGCTCCCCTTTAAGGAGAGCAGATTCCGAAGCCTCACCTGTGAAACCACGTAACAGGCGAAAGAACCTCCGGGGGTGAGAGGCAGCAAGCTCCCCTTCTTCACCCTTGAAACGTTGACGACGGGAAATAGCCTTAAGCATAGCGCTACGAAAACCTGGCTCAACTAAGGCGTCATAAATCACAGCTCCTCCCACACCATCTTTACCCTTCGACGCCAGGCGAGCGATAATAGCTTGGGGCAATTCATCAATGATTTGCTCTGCCTTTTCTATTAAGGCTAAGGTTACAGGAACGAGGTAGGTCTCAGGTTCTCCTTCAGAATACACTATCTGGATAATGATAAGGTGAGCTATCGAAGTTTCGAAAGGTACACTGATAACATCTAGTATATTACCAGAACTAATGTGCCGGGCTTTCCCTCCAAACCAGCGGCGCTGCTTTATGTATTTAAGCAAGGCCGCGCTCAGCACTGTCCTACCCCTGCGGTTATACAGGTTTTTCCAATCTCCTGCTAGCGTTAGTGTTGGTACAAGGAACTCTTTTAGCGGTGAAAGCAAATCAACCTTTTCTGTCTCTCTGGACTTTAGGGAAAACCAGTAAAAAGCATATGGACCCAGGGTAAATGAGTAGGGCTCCTCTCCAATAGGCGGAAATTCTGTTTGGCCAAAAGCCTCAACAGGTATTTTTCCGTTGAATATGGACAGGTCAAGGTTAGTGTACTGTGCAAGACGTGACAGGTTAGCCACAACCAAGATAGTCTCGTCATGGTAGTAACGGGCAAAAGCCAGTACCTTTCGGTTCTCAGGATAGAGGAACTCAAGGCTTCCCCGACTCAAGGCTTTGGACCGCTTCCTCAATGCAATAAGGTGCTTTGTCCACCAAAGGAGCGAATCTGGATTGCTCTGCTGAGCCTCCACATTGATAGCTTCGTAGTGATACTCAGGGTCAATTACGGCGGGCAGATAGAGTCGTTGCGGGTTAGCGCGGGAGAAACCTGCATTGCGGTCCGCACTCCACTGCATTGGGGTGCGGACGCCATTGCGGTCGCCCAGATAAAAATTGTCTCCCATGCCTATTTCGTCTCCATAGTAAATCACGGGTGTCCCGGGAAGTGAGAAGAGGAGACCATTCAACAGTTCAATCTTCTTGCGGTCGTTATTTAGCAACGGAGCTAGCCGGCGGCGGATGCCCAGATTGACCCGAGCCTGGGCGTCGTGAGCGTATACTCGATACATATAGTCACGCTCCTCGTCGGTAACCATCTCCAGGGTTAATTCATCATGGTTGCGCAGAAAAAGAGCCCACTGAGAGGCTTCTGGAATTGGGGGTGTATTCTGGAGGATATCAGTGATAGGAAAGCTGTTTTCCATGCGAATAGCCATAAACATGCGAGGCATAAGGGGAAAATGATAGGCCATATGGCATTCATCCCCTTCTCCAAAGTAAGCGGCAGCATCTTCAGGCCACTGATTTGCCTCTGCGAGCAGCATGCGGTTTTGAAATTTTTCATCAATCTTACGGCGCAGTTCCCTGAGGAAAGCATGAGATTCTGGCAGATTTTCGCAGTTGGTGCCATCTCGCTCGTAGAGATAGGGCACTGCGTCCAGGCGAAGCCCGGAAATTCCCATGTTCAGCCAGAAATTTACCACACGCATGATAGCTTGCTGCGTCAGAGGGTTATCGTAGTTAAGGTCAGGCTGGTGTGAGTAAAATCTGTGCCAGTAGTAGGCTCCAGCTACTGGATCCCAGGTCCAATTTGACTGCTCGAAATCCTTAAAAATGACTCGAGCTTCCTTATATTTATTCGGGGTATCGCTCCATACATAGAAGTTGCGCCATCGGCTGCCAGCAGGAGCACGCCGTGATCGCTGGAACCAGGGGTGCTGGTCTGAGGTGTGGTTAAGAACCAGCTCCGTAATTACGTGAAGTCCACGGTAGTTTGCCTCTCTTATAAGCTCTTTAAAGTCGTTGGTTGTCCCATACATAGCGTGGATATCGGTATAGTTTGAAATATCATATCCGTCATCCTTGAGAGGTGAAGGGTAAAACGGTAAAAGCCAGATGGTATTAACCCCCAGGTCTTGAAGGTAATCCAGTTTCTGCATCAGGCCGGTAAAATCTCCAATGCCATCACCATTGCTGTCATAAAAAGCACGTATATGCAACTCATAGAGGATAGCATCCTTATACCAGAGAGGGTCATCATTCCGCCAGAAGTATCTTTTATTACTGGTTGCCATAGTAGTAGTTCCTCCTATTGTCTGGAAATCATGAGGCTAATCTTTGCTAGCCTGCCGCTGCACATTGAAGATATGAGATGGCATTATATTTGGGTCAAGTTCTACATAGTTTCTCGCCCCTTGCCAGCGGTACACACCACCGCCAAGGAGGTCGTTAACTTGGTACACCTCATTTCTGCCAAGCCCCAGTTCTTCCAGTGAGAGGCTAACCCAGCCTGACTGCTTATGACTGTAGTCCAAGTTTACCACCACCAGTATTATATTAGAATGGTTTTCGGTATGTTTACTGTAGCAAATAAGCTGGTCGTTATTCACGTCATGAAAACGCAGGCTCAGGTCGTCCTGAAGAGCCGGGTTTTCCCTCCGGACGCGATTGACATGGGCAATAAAATCTTTAAGGCTGTTGGGGTCGGCGACGTCCCAGTTTTTTAACTTATATTTCTCAGAGTCCAGATATTCCTCGCTGATAGTATCCTTACGGCGGTTTTCGCATAGTTCAAAGGCTGGACCGTAAATCCCATAATTAGCCCCAATGGTAGCTGCTATAACCAGACGTATCATAAAAGCAGGGCGCCCTCCGTCCCTAAGGAAATCACTCAGAATATCAGGCGTATTTGGCCACAGATTGGGGCGAAAGAACTCTTTTATTTCAGTCCGTGTAAGTTCATTGAAATATTGGGTCAGTTCCCACTTGACATTGCGCCAGGTAAAGTAGGTGTAAGACTGGCTGAAGCCCAGTTTGGCGAGGTGATACATGACCTTGGGGCGGGTAAAGGCCTCCGCAAGGAAGATGACATCAGGGTATCCTCCTTTGATCTCGGTAATCAGCCAGTTCCAGAAAGCAAAGGGCTTGGTGTGGGGATTGTCAACTCGAAAAATGCGCACCCCCTGCTTTATCCAGAATAAAACAATACTTTTAAGCTCTTCCCAGAGTTTCCTCCATTGATCACTCTCAAAATCTAAGGGATAGATATCCTGATACTTTTTGGGTGGATTTTCGGCGTATTGAACCGTACCGTCAGGGCGCCAGCGGAACCATTGTGGTTGTTCTTTTACATAAGGGTGGTCGGGAGAGCACTGAAAAGCCAGGTCGAGGACTACCTCAATACCTTGTTCTCGAGCCTTGCTCACTAAATTCCGGAATTCTTCCAAAGTGCCGAGTTCAGGGTGTACTGCCTTGTGCCCTCCTTCCTCTGAACCAATCGCCCAAGGAGTCCCTGGGTCATTCGGCTTTGCCGTGGTAACGTTGTTCCGCCCCTTCCGATTGGTATGTCCGATGGGGTGGATGGGGGGGAAGTATAGTACGTCAAAACCCATCTCTGCGATATAAGGAAGGCGACTTTGGCAGTCGTTAAAGGTGCCATGTTGACCGTCCTCAGGCGCGCAGGAGCGAGGGAACATCTCGTACCAGGTACTGAAGCGAGCCTTCTCACGGTCAACCACCACCCCAAGTTCCCTGGGATAGGTGGTAGCAAACTGCCTGTCAGCATACTTGGTCATAAGAGTACTTGCTTTCTTACTGAGCGCTAGTCTGGCCTTAGCTGACTGAGACAGCCCAGTCGAACGCAATAACTCCAACCATTTCTGCATTGTACTGGCGTCAAGCTTGGCGGTAGCGCTCCGGATCTCTTCCTCTATCAGTTGGGCTCCTTCCATGAAATCGACAGAAGTAAGCTGGCGTGCTTTCAGTTTCTTGGCCAGTTTCTCCTGCCACGATTTAAATCGGTCGACCCATGCCGTGACTGTATAATGATACCGTCCCAGTTCTGTGACGATGAAGCTGCCACGCCAGCGGTCGTTTACCAGGAACTCCATTGGAACCTCAGTCCAGTCGCTGTTGTTTTCCTTGCGATACAAGAGAATGGCATGGAGCACATCATGGCTATCAGCAAAAATATCAGCCTCGATAACCACAGTGTCACCAATGATTCTCTTAATAGGGAAGCGGCCGTTATCTATTTCAGGTTTGACTCCCTCAATGACTATTCGTGTGTAGTCTCGTTTTTGCTCTTTCATTCGATCTACTTTCATTATTGTGGCCCGCCAACCTTTACCAGTAGACTGGCTTCAGTTACAGTAAAAAAATATTTTAAGGGAATGACCCCCTGTTATTATCCTCCAAGTTATACAATACCACACGAACAAATCTATGACTACACTCAGTTTCAAACTCGGAGCCTGGTCATATATCAAGCTTCTATTTTACTTTTTAACCAGACCACCCTACCATCTACACTTTTTATTGCCTGTGCCCGAGTAGTGCTCTTTAGCAGATCTCGACAGAGCTTTTCATCACCGATTACGTCCCTGACCCAATTACTGAAATCATTTCTGTTCTCGTTAGAATGAAAACGGAAGGTCTCTTCATCCATCTGCTTCAGAGCCACACTCAGTTCTGGTAAGCTCTTCAAAATTCGCTTGTCTTTGCACCAGAATTGTTCCTCCTGGGGCACCTCTCCCAACCAACTTTCTGCTATAGATTTTGTTATCCTAACCACTTTCGTTACCTCCTTCCAGTCTATTTAGAAGACCGACAAATCAACACCGAACAATCAGCATATCTTGCTACTCTTTCAGTAACGCTTCCAATGAGGAATGACTCAATTCCGCTCAGTCCTCTGCTTCCCAGCGCAATTATGTCTGGTTTAAATTTCTTTGCAGCTACTAATACACTTTCAGATGCTCCACCTCGCATCACTATGGATGCAGTCTTGTATCCTTTTGTTTGAAACTTCTTTTCTACTTTGTTTGTTATCTTCCGTGCTTCATGTTCTTCAGTTGCCTGGAGATTGGCGAGTAGTTCCTGATTGGTACGTAAATCTAGCGTCGGAGCCTTCATCCAGACCTCAAGAAGAGACTGTAGCGCGGTGATTATAGTAATCTCAGTCTGGTGGGGCAAGAAAAACTCCATAACAAGATGAGTTGCCGCATCTGCATATTTAGAGCCGTCGGTGGCAAGTAAAACCCGATTAATAATTGCATACTTGCTTTTTTTCTGTGGCTCCTGAGACACAGTGGCAGCTTCTGGCCTGACCAGCATGACACTGGCTTTCGCATGTCTCATAACTTTCAGGGCAACGCTGCCCAGGTGGAAACTGAGCTGGTTAGTCAGCCCTTTTGCACCCATGACTATTAACGAGACGTTTCTTTTCTCAGCCTCCCACAGAATTACCTCTGCAGGGTTGCCCCAACACACCAGGGTTTCTACCTTGATATTGTCTTCGGTCAAGGTCTGGGCCGTACGTTGAAGTAGCCCAATTGCCTGTTGCTGCTGCTCTTCCCGTGCTTTTTTCCTGGCCTGGCTGGTACCCCTGATTACATCAAGAGTAATACCTCCTAAAAAAGTGGTTTCAGGGACCACTGTTAAAATAGTGACCTCAAACGCGACTGGAAGCCGAAGCGCGTCTAGCATCTTGGTGGCCATCTCAGAATATGATGATCCGTCAACAACAAGAAGAACCTTCATGTTTGATCTCCTTTACGGTATATTATATCAATTAATATCTTAGTGGTCCTGCCCCCATCTTAGTGACCTACTTACTTAAAATTGGTCTGAATGCAGTGAGATTTTTAATAATTCTCACTGCATTTTATGTATCAGTCTACGAATGTAATTAGTATTATATTTAAACGTATTGGAACTACGTCCCCATAGCTTGATAGACTGGGTTTGAGTCACGACACGCCAGAATGTTTAGCGTGAAAATCAGGAAAGGGGGAAGTGGGTATTGCAATTCACTCATATCCTGTGGTTCTCCGTGTCATATCTCTCGTAAACAATTCAGTATGGGAAAAAGGCAGTAGTGCTATTTCCTCTACTGTGAAAAAGAAGGTAGACTTACTGGCATAATATTTATGAAGACTTACATTCTGGCTATTGACCAAGGTACCACCGGAACAACAGTGCTTATTGTTGACCATAACGGAATCGTATGTGGACGGGGTTATGCCGAAATTACCCAGTACTACCCGGAGCCGGGATGGGTGGAACAGGATCCTCTGGAGATTTGGAAGCAGACTTTACATGCGATTAAAGAAGCAAAAGACTCTGCGGGAATTAGTGATACTGACATTGCTGCAATAGGCGTTACGAACCAGCGGGAGACCACTATACTCATCGACAGAGCAAGTGGAGAGCCTGTTGGACCTGCTATTGGATGGCAATGCCGAAGGACAACCGACAGGTGTGAATGGCTTCGAGCACAAGGAAATGCTGAAATAATCCGGGCAAAGACCGGTTTGGTAATTGATGCTTACTTCTCCGCTACAAAGATACAGTGGTTGTTGGAGAACTTACCCGGCGGGATACGAGAGCAGGCGCAGCTCGGCAAAGTTCTATTTTGCAACGTTGACGCCTGGTTGATATGGAAGCTTACGAATGGCAAAGTACATGCTACTGACTTCACAAATGCATCTCGCACAATGTTATTCAACATCAACGCCCTGGATTGGGATGACGACCTTCTTCAGCTTTTCGAGATTCCTCGTGGCATACTGCCATGTGTTTATCCCTCAATCAACGTTTTTGGTTATACCGAGAGCGGGATCCCCATTTCCGGGGTAGCAGGCGATCAGTCAGCAGCCCTGTTTGGCCAAGCATGCTTTCAGCCCGGGATGACCAAGGTATCATATGGGACAGGCGCTTTCGTACTTATGAACACAGGCAAGAAACCTGTCAAGTCCCGGCATGGACTGTTAACTACTTTAGCTTGCAGCATCGATGGGAGGGCAGAATACGCTTTAGAAGGCAGCGTATTTATTGCAGGAGCAGCTATCCAGTGGCTGCGTGATGACTTAGGACTGATTAAAGAAGCAAAGGAATCAGAGCAATTAGCTATGGAAATAGAGGATACGGGTGGCGTATATCTGGTACCCGCTTTTGCTGGTCTGGGAGCTCCTCACTGGGACATGGATGCACGTGGTACGCTCGTGGGGTTAACCCGTGGTAGCGGTAAATCTCAAATTGTACGAGCTGCTGTTGAATCCATCGCTTACCAGGTGACAGATGTTTTGGAGGCTATAACAGCTGACTCACATCTACGGCTGGCAGAAATACGAGTGGATGGTGGTGCTGCGACCAACGACTTTTTAATGCAATTTCAGGCCGACATCGCAGGGATAGAAGTCTCTCGGCCAAAAATGTTTGAGACAACAGCGCTAGGAGCAGCCTATCTCGCAGGACTTGGAACAGGGTTTTGGAAATCTCGCGAACAGATAGAATCACTTCTTAAAATAGACAAGCAATTCACGCCATGTATAGAAGACAAACGGCGCCAGGTGTTACGCCGTGGCTGGGAGAGAGCGGTGCGACAAGCTAAATGTCATTGACCAGCCTCTGTTTTCTGCTCAGAGCATGACGAGAAAATTCACGACTAAAAAGGAGAAAAAAATGAGACTAGCTAACAAAGTTGCCATAGTAACTGGAGGAAGCCGCGGTATAGGACGGGCATTGTCTTTGGCCTTCGCCCGCGAGGGAGCCAGTGTTGTTGTTGTCAGCAGAAATAAACAAAACTGCGATGAGGTAGTTAACCAAATTCTCAAAGAGGACGGAGAGGCTATCAGTATCCAGGCCGATGTTGCCAGTGAGGCGGATGTTGCCAAAATGGTTGAGCAAACAAAAGACAGGTATCAACATATAGATATACTGGCAAACAACGCCGCGGTGAACCTGCCATACCGAACGGTTACCGAATTAACTCTTGATGAATGGAACTGGATAATTGGTGTTAATTTAACTGGTACGTTTCTTTGCTGCCGTGAAGTCCTGCCACAAATGATTGAGCAGCGGTCTGGTAAAATAATCAACTTCTCATCACTTGGAGGACGTATTGGAGCAGCAGGGAGGACTCCCTATAGATCATCTAAAGCAGCTATTATTAATTTCAATAATTGTCTTGCTGCGGAGGTCAAAGAATTCGGCATTGATGTTAATACCATTTGCCCCGGCGCTGTAGAAACAGACATGCTCTTTGAAATCACCGGTGGTGAAATGCCAAAACATGCTATGCCTCCGGAAGACATTGCAAAGGTGGCGGTCTTTCTTGCATCTGATGAGAGTAGAGCCATAACAGGCACCGCTATTGATGCTTTTGGGTATGGGAACCCCGCGTTCGGAGTATCGTCTTCGGTTCGTCGACCAAAATAACAAATTGGCTGCAAATTCAGCATCTGCCAAATATAGATGACCTTGTATCTCAAATAAGGCGGGAGAGTCGAAGCCCGATAATGTCTCATATCCATTTACAGGTATATCGTTTTAGGGGAACCAGGAAGAGCTTCTTTCTTGACAACAACTGACTGGAATATTGGCGGGAAATTAATCTGTTTAACAGAAAGCCAGATTGCTACCTTCTGCACATTACTTCTTTTCGTACAAAGGTATTAAACTTTTCATCGTTTTGTTCACGGGATATCCAAAGACCGGGATAAGCGGGCTACATACCTTTTTCCCTATGGTGTAGCTGTGCTTGTAGTTCATGGTACTTGTCGATGTATTCGTGGATGGCTATCACTACTGAGGCATGGCTCCAGGTCAGCGGTGATACGCTGAGGGGGGCACAGCTATAAGGATGAACCTGCTCGGCAAGAACACCACTGGGGAGAGCACAACGCTGAGCCCAG
>CAZZHQ010000038.1:0-21712 GCA_964654015.1 uncultured Dehalococcoidales bacterium
GTGATCTGGATATTGCCACATTTTCATTTCAAAACAAGTAGCCTGGATGGAGTTACACGATAATATAGTAAAGGAGAAGATATGACAGATTTAAATGAATTAACCGAAGCAGTAGTAGCTGGAGATAGTGAGACTGCGGTGAAGCTGACGAAGGAAGCCATGGCTAAGAAGGTAGCAGCCAGGGAAATACTGGGCTCGTGGCTTTTACCCAGCATGGAGATAATAGGGGAGCAATTTGAGAAGGGGGATGTATTCTTTCCTGAGTTATTAATGGCAGCGAATGCGATGAAGGCAGCGGTATCGTTACTGAAACCTGAGCTGGCGAAGACGAAGGGAGTTACCGCTGGCAAGTATTTAATAGGGACGGTGCCTGGAGATGCGCATGACATAGGCAAAAACATCGTAATAATGATGCTGGAGCAGAATGGGTGGGAAGTAACAGACCTGGGGATAGACGTACCAGAGGAGAAATTCTGTAAAGCGGTCAAAGAAGGGGACTACGATATTCTTGGGCTTTCGGCGTTACTGACATTTACTATGCCGATGGTAGTTGATGTATTAAACGCACTCAAAGCTGAAGGGTTAAGGGATAAGGTGAAGGTAATGATAGGTGGTGCGCCGGTGACGCAACAATTTGCTGACGAAGTAGGAGCAGATGCCTATGCTAATGATGCGGTTGAGGCTGTTAAAAAAGCTAAGGCATTAATCGGTAGATAAAATTAGTAATGATAAAGAGGTTAGACTGTTTATTCTGTAAATTAGTCAGCCCTGCCATACAGTGTAAACCTCCCATTGATAGGCAGTAAATATAAGGAGAACGGATAAGATGCCAGGTATAGCAGGTGGTTTTGGTGTCGATAGTACAAAAATGGTTTCACAGTTGTGCTATCGGGACTACACCAGTATTAGTACAGTCTCGTCTGAGGCGGCGCAATTTTCAGTGGCGTACCACAAAACAGCCAGGGACTCGGATTGGGCAATATACAAAGACCATAACACGGTAGCCGTTGTATGGGGGCAAGCTCCGACGACATTGAGTATACCTCTTATTCGGGAGGCCATACTTGACCCATCAAAGCTTAGAGGGCTTGATGGCTCCTGGGCTCTGGCAGCGATTTGCGGGAAAAAGGTTCTTATTGCTACGGATCGTATCGCCAGTAGGCCTATTTTCTACTCCGAACAGTCACCTATCATGGTGGCATCAGAGATAAAAGGAATACTACCAGTCATTAATAAATGGTCTCCTGACGACCTATGGCTGATGGATTTCTTGACCTTTGACTTTGGATGGGGCGATAGAACAATTGTAAAGGAGATAAAAGCTCTCCCACCTGCAACGGCACTAATTGCCGATGAGAAATCATATAAAATACAACGTTATGCGGAATGGCTCTTCCCTGTCACTGAGAAACCTGAAGATTATGTAGTTGAACTGGCTCGACGGTATAAAATTGCTATAGAAAACACATTGAGTAATCTTCCAAAACAATTGAAGATAGGATTCGACCTCAGTGGCGGATTAGATAGCCGTGTTATGGCATCGGTTGCCAGAAATCGTATCGACCAAACATTTACATATGATGATAACCCGCCTGGCGGTCGGAATCCCGTCATAGCTAGCAGGATTGCAAAAGAGCTGGGATTAAAAAATGAACTGTCTGGTTTTGGAGGAAAAAAAGCATGGACTAATATACTGGAAGACTCCATCTGGGCAACTGATAGCATGAAATCATGGTTACACTATCATGGTGTTACCTCTATCTGGGAGAATCGAGCTCAGCAGGTAGGTGTAATGATTTCGGCCAGTGGGCAGGGGGAGTTTTTCGGTGAAGATATAGTGGAAGAATATTTATCCGAGCCTCCTGTAGATGCGTTATTACGCAGGTTTCAGATCTGTGACTCAGCTATTGTCGGGGAGTTATTTGTAAATAAACAGGATTGGAATCCAAGATATTCATTACAGTCGGCCTTGGAAAATAGCGAGGGTAGACCGGGTCGTGAACGAATTCTCCGTGCTGTATACGATAATTTTTATCCAAATTTCCACTATAGGGGAAAACCTGCCAGGTCCGTCATTGAGATTATCAACCTGCTGGTTAACTGCTCCTTAATAGATTGGATAGGAGCTATGCCTTCATCTATGCGGGATCGTCGTATACTCAAGGGAAGATTACCTGGAGCTTATACAAAACTCAAACTGGAATTAGCTCGTTATATTAACAGTGGTATCGAAAATATCTCTTGCGAACGTTCTTACTTCCCTCCAAAGAGTTCTTACTTGTGTCATGCTGCATATTTCATATCTAAGTATATGCTGAACCGTTTGAAACAACATCATTCTCTCTCTAATATTAAAGGTTGGCTTATTGAAGACGGTGAATTTAAAACCATTATTGAAAAAGGATTAACAGCATTACACTGCATACCTGGGATAAATACGGAGAAGGTGTGGGAGTACTGGAACAGTTATCAAAAGGGTCAAAAAAGTCAAAAAGACTTGACTCTCTTTTTTACTGAACTTTCAACGGCAGGCCTCTGGCTGCATCGAGCTCAGGAAAGATTCCCCTCAAAATAGTATGCGGAAATAATTTGATCAATTCATTTTGGCATAAAGGTAACCGAGCGGAGACTGACCATCCCAACTTAACTCTGTCGTAAATCCTACTTCCTCCAATAACTTACGAATCTCCTCATGTTTGAGTTCTGAAACATTGTCATGGAACTCCATCGCTATTTTATTTATTCTTCGTAGATAGTCTTTCGGGGTTGACATAAGTATTGAACCTTCAGCCCCCTCACAATCCATTTTCAGGAAATCAATTTTAGGCAGGTTATTTTTATCAATTATGTACTGTAAGGTGATGGTTGGGACGTTTACATATTTTTCCAGTTTGCCCTTAATGTTATGGTCAAATAGTAAATGACCTCCAGGTATTTCAGCGAGGAATAATTTTGTATATCCATTCTCGGCGCTAACGGCAACGCTATGAACAAAAACATTGCTCAGATCGTTATTACTAACGTTACGATTGAGAAACTCAATATTTCCTTGGAATGGTTCAAATGAGTAAACCTTGTTTCGTGTTCGCTGTGCAGCAAACATAGTAAATACTCCAACATTGGCTCCGATATCCACAACAATGTCATTAGTTTCAATGGTAAAACCAGAAGGATTATAGACCTCCATTCGGAATATTTCATTCATTATTACCAGAAGGTGACTATCTTTCGCTGCCTCAATTCGAAGCCCATTTCTAAGAATTACCACGTCAGTCCCTTTACCGTTGATTGTTTGAATGCAAATCTGCCACCAGTTTTTATATTCGCGGATTAGTGACACGAGGTACTTAAAATTACTCGATAAACTACCGATTGTCATATATTAGCTCCTAATATTTATTTACCTAACGTATCCCGGCCTGTATAGAACTCTCAATAATCTGCTCCAGATTATCAACACTGGCCTGAATATCAAATCCCATAGCGGTCTCCCTGGCAGCTTTACTCATGACCTCCCAGTGAGGATGTTGCAGTACCTTAACAATTTTATTGGCAAACTCCTGGTAATCATCCATTTTGAACGAATATCCATTTATTCCATCTTCTATAGGATAATTGGGATATCCATCAATGAGCGACTTTACTACGGGGATACCACAGGCCATCGCCTCAATGGTTATATTACCAATATTCTGGACTCTTGTTGGATTTGCTAATACCTTTGCACCGACATAAGCTACCTGTGTATGCTCGGGTTCCACAGGTCCGGCAAATACTACGTGGGACATTATATTCAGTCGCTCCGCCAATTCATTCAGGATAGTCATTTCGCTTCCGTCTCCAATAATTGTTATTTTGCAATCTGGAACGTTCTTAATAATCTCTGGGGCGGCCATTAGCAAAGTGTCACATCCTGTCTCTGGGTCCAAACGACCTATGAAAAGAATATTTTTCGTTGGGGACTCATGACTCGGCAGAAAAACTTTGGTATCGATACACACAGGCAGATAATGCATGTTGTACTCTATACCCATTCCATTTAGAGCTTTTTCCATCCATTTATCCAGTACTATTACCTTGTCCGCAGAATAGGAGCTTATCAGCGCGCGTCGTTTAGTCATATTCAGCATGTTACAGAAATAGACTAGTAAAGGTATATGAAGTATCTTTTTGAGTATGATCCAGGGCGCAATTGGAGTAATACCAAACTGTAAGCATTTGAGGGGCTTGGAGTCAAAATCCCAGGATGGTATTTGCTTGAGAATGATATCTGGCTTATTCTTTAAGTATAAGTACAATAAGAATATATACAGGTTGCAATACCTGATTGTGTTGGTGGCTACAGCCAGAAACCATGAAAGGCTCCACCGTTTGGACAGAGTTCTTATCGATGGAGGTATCCTGATAATCCGGAAATTGGGAGAAACATTTTCCAGTGTTTTAGTGCTGGCTGGCTTTTGCACAAATGCGGATACAGTATATCCACGGTCACCCAGAGCTTTGAGTATTCTGTATCCCCGTGCCGAGCCTCCTCCAATAGAAGGAGGCAGGTCTCCCCAAATAACAAGTATCCTGCGTTTATCAGCCACTTTAAATTTCCCTCAGTACGTGAGAAAAGCTACTGGAGGCCTCCCTTGTCTTTAGAGTTGTTTTCAATCAAGAACAATCTCATGACAAGTATCCTTTTAAGAAAAGTAGTGTGGTCTATCTGCTGTCCAGAAGGTCTTCGCGAATTCCCTTGGAAGTAGTTCAGTATCTTGTTTCCTACGCGGGTTCCTCCTGGTAACTCCCTGGCAACCTTGATAGCTAATGTTTTTAAAGAGGGAGCCCTATGTTTGGGCTGTTCTTTCCTCCAGTCTTCTATTAAGATTCGGTGGATTGTTTCAGGCGGTATAATGATGTCCAGTTTACTATCCTGAGAGAGGATCAGTGATTCGATTGAGTTATACTGAGTGCTAAATTCTTGTTCCCAATTGGCTACATAACCTGAAGTACTTGCTCTAGGAGCCTTAAACAGGGTTGGAAACATCTCCGTAATGGTTGCTATGTAGATATATTTTTGACGTCTTAGAGAACCAGGAATCTTGACCAAGAAATCCAGTATTGAATTATCGAGAAGCGGTTCGCGAATGGATGTAAACTGGCCAGGGAAGAATTCTCGCCACGGAAAATGCCGGTTTGGCAGTTCCTGGTCAACACGAAGGAATTCTCTGTAGTTGTCGTGATGATCCCTCATAGAAGGGCTTTGCTTCAATATCTGCAACATGAGTCCATCCAGTCCATTATACAGAGTGTTATATATTCCTTCTGGAAGTATATGTTTTGTCCACGATAAGGCACTAAAGTCGCAAATAGTTGGATAATTAACAAGGGTTAAGCATGTGTCCGCCGTAAATAAAGCACTTGTTGTTTTAGCGGAAAATTCACCGGCCATCTCCATCCACGCATCTACCTCGTCACAGAAATTAGCTAATCCCTGTCCCATTTGTGCATTATGCTTGATTACACTAACTAGATTGCCTTTGTAGCTCTGTATGGTCTTGTGAGAGTATCCCAGAGATGTTGCCATCTCCTTGGCAACATATGCGTCACTGTTCAACGCCGGTTCACCAAGAGCATAGGAGAAGCAGTTAACATCGGCGACATTTAATTTATGAAGTAATCCCAGAATGCCAATGCTATCATAACCACCACTGAGAGAAAGGAAAACCTTTGGATTGTCTTTCAACCTTATTCTGACACTCTCAATAAGTAACTCAGACAGTTCTGCACGCAGTGTTTTTTCATCAAAATTCGAATAGGCATTGGTAAATTCATATGACCAGTATCTGGTTGAATGAAATCCGTCTCTGGCTAATTCATGAATGCTGGCTCGTTCTGGGATACGAATGTTCTCAAATAGTGTACGGTCATTATAGATAACACCGCTAGCCAGATAACAGGCTACTCCAACGGTGTCTATGTTAACATCAGCCGTGGGATGGAGGTAGAGGGAACTTGATAGCCAGTAGTTCCCCATGTATTTACTTGAGAAGACCTTTCGCGAGTTCAGCCTATCGGTTATCAATGATATTGAGTCATTACGCTTGTCAATTAACAGTATTGCGAATGAACCATTGATATCTTTCGCAAAGTGCAATCCCTGTCTCTTGTATTCCCCCATCAAATATTCCGCCTTATTGCTCGTACCCGTGGTATTGTACACTTCCCCGTGGAGTATCAGTGTAATCTGGTTCTTTTCGTCTACCGCAATCTGAGTTGAGTGTGCACATGCAACATAAACAATGTAACTCCTGGTGGTAATTGATATATTTGGCTGAACTTTGGCTATCTCAATAAAACTGTTGCAGCAAGCGGCGTCTTGTGAATCGTCTTGCCTTGGACAAAACATGGCCAGGAAGTTTGAAGGTGAATACTTCTTTGTCATTTTAATGTTCTTATACCTTGACAAGTTTTGATTTGCAGTTCACTGCTATCTCCATCATCCTCGTTCCGATAGTACCACCAAGCAGAGAGGTGAGCAAGTAAGCAGTAAGAGAGGGTTGCCTCAAATTACGGGGGTGAAGTGTGATTGCTTTTAACAGATGCTTTCGAGCTGGTCCCATACGACGCTGAGAGTAATAGTTTGTTCCAACTCTTAAATGTGCATAGCTACAGGCTCTACGCCTCAAAGCCATTACTTCTTCTGGAAGATCTGACGCAGAGAACAGTTTATTGAGTACGTATAGCCGGTCGTCCGCGAATTTGTATCCTTCTCTCATACCTTTCATTTCTGGATAGATTCGAAAGCTAGCGAGGAGTTGTCGAATATAACCGACCTTGCACTTTAAGCCAATTCTAAGCCACAGGTCGTAGTCCATAGTCCTGTGTAGATGGGTATCAAGATAACCCACCTCTTTAATAACATCTTTCCTGAGAAACACCGCCGGCTGAGGAATCATATTATGGCCACACAGCATATCTTCTAAATCGAAGTCCGTAGCGGGATACTGGTCTATGACTTCGCCAGATTCATCTATATTGTTACAATCCCCATAAACCATACCCACGTCTTTATGTCCAGCCAGCCAGCTCACTGCTGTTTCCACTGCTAGCGGCAAGTAGGTATCATCCGAGTTAAGGTAGGCGATAATTTCTCCGTTGGACATTTTCCAGCCTTTGTTTATTGCGTCAGATTGACCTTCGTCAGGTTCGGACAACCAGAGCATATTATAGTAGCCATCATATTTCTTGATGATTTCAAGTGTGTTATCAGTTGAACCGCCATCAACGATTATGTGTTCAATATTGGGATATGTCTGGTTTTTTATAGAGAGTATAGTCTCCTCTATGAACCGGCCCTGATTTAATGAAGGGGTGACTATTGATACCAGAGGTAATTCTTGTGGCATTTATGCGGTTCCTTGACCTGAACGCTCATTAACAGCAGATACATTGGCCTGCCACTGGTGCCAGCCGCTGAATTTATCCTCCAGGATAGCCTTTCCTTCTCCAACAGGTTCTAATCCCAGCATCTCCATGTCAGAATCCACCATAATTTTGACCAGCTCATTAAAAGTAACCTTTGGCGACCAGCCAAGTTTTTCCTTTGCCTTGGTTGCGTCTGCCAGTAAAGCTTCCACCTCAGTCGGCCTGAAGTAGCGCCGGTCTATCTCTACGTATTTCTTCCAATCCAGGTTAGCGTACGAGAACGCTTTCTCAAGAAACTCCTGAACAGAGTGCGTCTCGCCTGTACCAATCACAAAGTCATCGGGTTCATCCTGCTGTAACATCAGCCACATAACCTCCACGTATTCAGGGGCATAGCCCCAGTCTCGTTTCGCTGCCAGATTTCCCATATATAGCTTGTCTTGCTTTCCTTTGATGATATTAGCAATGGCTATAGTTATCTTCCTGGTGACAAAAGTTTGCCCTCGTCGTGGCGATTCGTGATTGAACAGAATTCCGTTGCAGGCAAACAGATTATAACCTTCCCTGTAATTTACAGCCATCCAGTAAGCATATAGCTTTGCTACAGCGTAGGGACTTCGGGGTCTAAAAACCGTATTTTCTTTCTGAGGTGGTGGAGCAGCACCGAATAGTTCACTACTCGATGCCTGGTAAAATCTTGACTTGATACCACTTCGGCGTAATGCCTCCAGTATCCTGGTTGTTCCCAATCCGGTAATATCACTCGTATATTCTGGTATATCGAAGCTGACACGGACATGGCTTTGTGCCCCGAGGTGATAAATCTCATCTGGCTTCAGGTTATAGATTATATTGGAAAGCTGTTCCATGTTGGACAGGTCGCCATAATGAAGAAAAAGTTTTGTTGAAGGCAGGTGAGGGTCCTGATAGATGTGGTCAATGCGGTCTGTATTAAAGGTACTCGCCCTCCGGATAAGCCCGTGAACCTCATAGCCTTTGCTAAGCAGAAATTCTGCCAGATATGAACCATCCTGCCCTGTTATACCTGTTATTAATGCTTTCTTAGTCATATAAGCCTCCCTTTCGCTTGCTGATATACCAGTCTATGGTTTTCCTGATTCCTTCCTCAAAGTTTACACTGGCTTTGAATCCGAACTCCGTCTCAGCCTTACTGGTATCAAGACGTCGTCTTGGTTGTCCATTCGGTTTTGTTCTATCCCAAAATATACGGCCTTTAAATCCAGTTTGTTTGGCAATTAAATTCACCAGTTCCTTAATTGAGATTTCAAATCCTGCGCCGAGGTTTACTGGCTCACTTTTATTGTATTTCTCCGTAGCCAGCAGTATACCTTCGGCAGCATCTTCCACATATAAAAATTCTCGTGTTGAACTACCGTCTCCCCAGCAAATAATCTCATCTTTATGGTTTTCTAAAGCGTCTACACATTTCTTAATCAGGGCGGGCATCACATGCGATGATGATGGATTGAAATTATCTCCCGGACCGTAAAGGTTGACAGGTAACAGAAAGATGGAATTAAATCCGTATTGTTGGCGGTATGCCTGGGACTGAACCAGCAACATCTTTTTTGCCAGTCCATACGGAGCGTTAGTTTCCTCCGGATACCCGTCCCAGAGATTCTCTTCCATAAAAGGAACAGGAGTAAATTTAGGATAAGCGCAGATTGTCCCGATAGCTACAAATTTCTCCACAGCAAACAGCCGTGCCTGTTCCATCAGTTGGGCACCCATAATCAGGTTATTGTAGAAGAACTCGCCTGGCTTCTCTCTATTAGCACCGATTCCTCCCACCTGTGCAGCCAGATGTATCACGATATCAGGATGAGTCTCTTCAAACAGACTGATAATTGCTGGTAAATTCCTGAGGTCGTAGTCATTGCTCCGGGGGGCAAAGACATCCTTGCATCCGCGCTGATGCAGTTTTTCCACCACGTATGAGCCTAAGAATCCACCGCCACCGGTGACTATAATTCTCTTACCAGTCCAGAAACGTGAATTAGGTACTGAATAGGAATTAATTTCCTCTGACTTTTGATTCAATTACATAGTCCTTCTTCTTGTAGTAATAATTAGGCCCTTTAATGCTATGTTATTTGAATATTTACTTACTTAGCAGACCTGCTAATATCTCCAGGCCAATGTTTCAGGATTTCATTATACCAGCCCAGGAAATCATCAGTTTGCCGTTCCAAGCTAAAGTAGCGTTGAGCTGACTCGGATGCTTGTCTACACATTTTCTTGCGCAACTCATCATTATGAAGAATCTGTTCAACATGCGCCGCTATTGCCTCTGGATTACCAGGTGGAGCCAAAAAACCAGTTACTCCATCGTCAATTTGCTCCGGGATTCCTCCTATCGCTGTTGCTACCACCGGTGTGCCACATGCAAGTGCCTCCAGCACTGTGTTTGGAAAGGTATCCGCTTTTGCCGCATAGACGTAAACGTCAGCAGCCTGGTAATAACTGGCCAGGATTTTAGGGTCGTCCTGGTATGGTATGAAATCCACTTTTGCTTTACCTATTTTTTCAGTAGTTGAGGTTTCTCCAAGTGCAATAAAAAACAACATATTTTCACGAAGATGCTCGGCTATCATAGTAATAGCAATTCGCAAGGTTTGGCAATCTTTCCAAATACTTCCTTTGATATTTTTAGCGCTGAATAAGAGGACTTTAGCATCCTGTGGTATGTCCAGCGCTGCTCGAACTGCTTTTCTATCGACAGGATGAAAGACTGACATATCAACACCGTTGTGAATAACTCGGGAGTCCACTATGGCAGGGGCAAGCATGGAATTTTCCACTTTTTGCATCAACCATTGGCAAGGAGTAGTCACATAAAGCCGACACTTGGCATATATATCTCGCTTCTGTTTCCAGTTATGGGCTGTTGTATCCCGGCGAATGGCTGGTTCGGTATTCAAATGGGGACAAAATCCGCAGCCTGTTATCCAACGCTCGCAATCAAATGAATGGGCGCAATGCCCGCTTAGCAGCCATGAATCATGAAGCATTAATATTACCGGTGCCTGCTGACTTAGCCATGGGAGTACCCGAAGGTCGAAATATTGGCCATGCAGGTTGTGGCAGTGAACAATATCCGGGGTTCTGTCCAATAAATCTAGCAGTTTCCATGTACCCGGGAAGTCATAAGGTTCATATCCTAGAAAAAGCTCAAATGTTCTTTTAGGATTACCGACTAAATGTAATAGATTTCGTAATATTCCAACTCCTGGAATTTGGCCAAGCAGGGGGGAGACCATATTTCCAGTAGTAAACCATGCATACCACCATTTGCTGCGACAATTGTCGTTCGGTATACGAAGAACTCTTGGATCACTACTAAATTTCTTGCCAACAGCCATCCAGGTGTCCAGACCGCGTTGTCGGTAGGCATGATGTAGCCCCCAACCGACCTTGGCGGCTCCTCCGTAGTTGTCTACCGTACTGACTTGAAGGATTCGAGCTTGTGGTTCAGCCACGAAACCACTCCTTTATCCGCCAGCTAAAACTTTTTTCATGCCAATCACGCACCAGGTAGCGGGGAAGCCAGAATGCGTCTGATTTTTGTGTAACAGGTGCAGGGAAGTTGGCACATGCCAGCTTATATCCTGCCTTATGCACCAATTGAGGTGCCTCTCTGCCTGCTGCTTCCTGGTTGCCATAAGGATAACCAAAGCTAACTATCGGTAACCCGAGAGCGCTCTCAAGATTACGTTTGCTTTCGGTAATTTCCCATTGCTGTTGTTCATAAGATTGTGCTGAAAGCATAGAATGAGTGATAGTATGTGAGCCGATTTCTAGAAGACCTCCTTTTGCTAACGATTTCAGTTCATTGGAGTTCAAAGCCAGGTAATCTTGACGGGCGACAGATAGGGCTCCTGCCCATCGGGCTATTTGAGTCAGTATATCTTGGCGTTCAGCATCGTTCAATGGTAGTAATAAATGGTGCAGTTCTTTGTATACTTTGTGGCGGAGAGTTGGATAGAATCCCATGGTAACATTCCATTCTCTAGCACTTTGGGAATTCATATCAAAATGCTTTTCGGGATTCTCAAGATGCCAGAAATGCACTTTGTGGTTAATGGTCAGTTCCAATGAATTTGGCAATACTTTGCTAGATAAAATAAGACGCTCCAATTCATCCCACCAGAATTCTCTATTCTGTCCCACATAACCCGTGCTCACAAATACTGTTGCCGGTATTTCATATTTCTCCAGCAAAGGCAGAGCATTCCAGAAGTTGTCAGCATAGCCATCGTCGAATGTAATAACAACTGCTTTGTGGTGAATATGGCCTTGAACAAGCGCCTGTCCCAATGCTTGCAGATTAATTGGATGGTAATGTTGTCTTACATGTTGTAAATGCTGAGCAAAATGTTCTGGGGTGACACTTAAAAGTTGTGGGTCAGATGATATGTTTGCTACACGGTGATAAACAAGAATGATAGCTCGCGACTGAATCGCCAGCCATACCCGTCTTGCCCATCGTCGTAATATTGCAGTATCGTAAACACGCATCTATTATTCTCTCAGTTTGGGTTTAACAGCCCGTACGGTGATTAAAACCTGATAATCAGAATCATGGTATTCCAGCTCTTTTTGTTTAAGTTCCTGGGTAGCCAAACCATGGAGGAACGCGATAGCAATTAACACGTTCCCATGAGATTGAACGTTCACATTTTCTGCTGGAAAAACGTCTTCAAAGAGGCGTCTTGCTGATAGTGTAGTGAACCGCCAGTAATCACCCCAGCGGTCCATATCATAGCGACTGATCTGGCTAATACCAGGGAAAGTGGCCAATAGCACACCACCGGGCTTTAGTGTGGTATAGCAATTCGCTATCGCTGCTTTCACGTCATAGATGAATAATAAAGTTTGTGTCAATATCATGCAATGAAACGCCTCCTGTGGGATACCTGCTCCCGTCTCCAAGTCGCCAACTATTGTAGCCTGCGGATTACCGGGGATTGCATGGAGCACTTCAGACCTGCTTACACGTATCCCGCCGAATTTGCGTGTATAAGAGTCATCACCTATCTCCAATACATTTCCCTTAATATCATTTGCATATTTTTCTAGAAATGCCTCAATATAATATCTATCAATAGGTAATCCACGGTCAAAGCCAAAGACACGACTGATGGGAGTAAGTCGGCGCAAGTTACCAAAACGCACATGCCTAAATGGTTGCAATTTCCACAAGTGCACCTTTTGTATCTGAAGCCAACGCCTTACGGACGTGGGAACAAATTTCTCAGCAATATTTTTCTTCATATTTCAGAATATACGAATCAAGCAACCATGCTGATTAATCCTCTCGTCTCTTAGCATAGATGAGTAGATAATAACGGCTATTAGGATTCAGGCAGAATGGTGTTCGTACTCCAGGATTAGTTTCGGAATCAAAATTATTAACCAGATAGTCAAATCCCTGGCGGTGCAGTAGCCCCAGAATTTTGTGCAACGTACGCGGCAAGCCAGGTAAATGATGATACTCAATTACCATCTCTCGCACCTGTCTTATCTGATCCTCACTGTCAGCCAGGACTTCCCATTCAGCACCCTCAATATTCATTTTAAGGAAGTCTACTGGCTCGGTCAGATAATTCTGTAACCGAACGCAAGGCACTTTGCATTTCACCCACCCTTCAGGGATGTCACCGGGCACGTGCTCTGCAAGGTAACTACCGTATTTACCATCTGCGTAAAATGTCATGTTACCTTCTTGAGGTGATAATGCTGCTTGCACCAGTTGAACATCCTTCAGGCTGTTCAGGGAGACATTTTCCTGGAGGTATGAGAAGACTGCTGGATCTGGTTCAAAACCAATAACTCGTGCCAGGGGATAAGCATGCTTGGAGTAAAGAATAGACATCCCAATGTTACTACCACAATCCAGGATAAGAGGGTCGGGTCGTTGTGCTTCGAAGTGATAGATACGGTTGATGAAGATATCTTTGTAGAGAATGTAAAAGTTCGGTCCATCGTTTATGCGGATTTTATAGTCCAAACAGCGCACCAATGAATCCGGCTTCTGCTTACACATTCTTCTACGCAACTGGGCAAGGTGCATGTTCCTCCTCAAATTGTCGGTCATGTCCAACCCTCGCCAGAGATTCTGCCGTATATTAAATGGCAGGATTCTACGTACAACAGCTCTTAGTATTGATTTATAGGTATTTGTTGACAATTACCACTAACTCCTGCATTCTATGATAATAAGTATGTTCTTTGAGAGTCCGTTCTTGCCCGGCACGGGCAATGGCTTCACGTTCTTCATCATGTTCAAGGTAGTATTTAACAAGCTCAACACATTCCTCCGGTGTCTGATAGGTAGCTACTTCTTTACCTGGTTCAAACAATTCGTGCAGGTTCTCTTTCCAGTCGGTGATGAGCAGAGTACCCACGCCAGTAGCTTCAAAAAGGCGCATATTATTAGCGTAGGATGCTGCGATATTAATATGCTGATTAAATACCATTTTTGAATTTTGTAGAATCTGATACATTTCAATACCCCAGGCTATTCCCATATAGCATCGTCTGATTGGCGAATTATCTGATAAACTTTCAATGCCATGTCCATATACCTGAATATTCAGTTGATTACAGAGATACTCAAGTAGTTTTGTACGTGTCTGATGGGCAGAAAAAAAACTGCCAATGAAGGATAAAGGGATTCTTACCATGTTCGTGTTATTGAGCTTATCCAATATTCTGGGTTCAAAAGCAAGCCGATGCAGTTCAGCTTGTACACCCATTTGTTGAAAGTACTCAACTAAGTTGGGTAGGGAAGATATGACAAGGTCATAACAACTAAAGTCCTCATGTTCAGGTAACGGAGAGGCGATCTGCCCCATAAGCAACCAAACGTATGGCTCCATTTCTTTAAGAAAAAGGTTACTAATACCATCCATAGACTGGTTGAGCAGGACATCGGGTTTATAATATTTTATCTGTGAAGCCAGGATGTCGTAGAACCAAGATTGATCGCTATCCAGCGAGCGCAGCACGGGTCGAGCCAGCTTACTAAAGTATCTTAGTGGCGTTTTAGCGGCAATACTCGTGCCTCGCCGAAGAATACTTCTATTTTGCCGACTGAATTTTGAGCCTTCCTTAATTCCAAATCCATTCTCCTTTGCCCAGGTTTTCTGCATCAATTCGTTATTTGCGTGGATATCCAGTGCCTCATGTCCCAGTTTACGGAGGTTGCTGGAATAAAAGTCTGCTACTCCAAACAGACTATCCATCCGAACCTGCATTTGCTCTTCATAGGACTGCTGCTCCAAGCCTGGATGCTGGGCATATAACCAGCGCAAGAATTCAGGATAATCTGTATTAACAATAAGGAATTTCATACTATCAGCCACATAACTGGATACTTACTTTGTTATTAGCAATAAGCATTTAACAATTAGCCTTTCCCTGTATGTGTCGTATACAAGATATGCTGAACAGCATCATACAAATCACTGGCAACATAATCACATTCAACATGGTTATTATTAAATTCCTCTGTTCCATAACCCGTTTTTACCATTATGGTTTTACATCCGACTTTTTTACCAGCCTCTATATCGGTTAACCTGTCACCAACTATAAAGGATTGTTTGAAATCTATATTAAATTCCTGCTGTGCCTTTATCAGCATCCCTGGCCGGGGTTTCCTGCATTCACAATCTATTCGATATCGTTCAATCTCTGCCTCTGAATGATGAGGACAGTAGTAAATAGCATCGAAATAAGCGTTTTCTTTTGCCATGTATTCCTCTATTGCCTTGTTAAATACTTGTGTATCTTCTTCGCGAAAGTAGCCATGGGCAACCCCACCCTGATTAGTAACCACAACAACAACAAACTTATTTGAATTAAGTAGCCGAACGGCACTAGCGGCTCTTGCTATCAATTTAAGCTGGTCTAGTCTATGTGCGTTGAGAGGTGGTTCTTCGTTAATGACTCCATCTCTATCGAGAAATACCGCTCGATTCATTAAACAACTCCTCTTCTACAAGACGGCAAAGGATATGCCCAATTGTAATATGGGCTTCCTGTATTCGTGGCGTACTACTCGACGGAACTATGATTAGCAAATTTGCCAGGTGCTTTAACTTGCCGCCGTTTCCACCTGTTAAGCCTATTACAGTAATATGTTTCGAGCGTGCCGTTTCAACAGCCTGTAATATATTTGGTGAATTACCGCTGGTGCTAATAGCAATAAGGACATCTTTACTGCTGGCTAATGCCTCCAGTTGACGGCTAAAAACAGTATTATAAGCAGAGTCATTGGCCAGAGCTGTAAGGATAGAAGAATTGGTTGTCAGCGCGATAGCCGGTAATCCTTTTCTCTCCAGTTTAAAATGACCAACAAGCTCTGCGGCGATATGTTGTGCATCGGCAGCACTTCCACCGTTACCAATAATAAGCACTTTTCCGCCAGTCTTGTAAGCATCCAGTATTATCTGAGCAGCGTCGGCTATCAGTTCCGGAAAATCCTTAGCCATAGCAAGCTTAATGTTGGCGCTCTCTTCCAGTTCTCTGGCTACTGTTTCCTTCATCTTAATTTCTTTCTGGTTATTCACGTTGTCCTCTCGGTTTTCCAGAAATCCTCTTCAGGTGCATAATATATTATCTGACTGCCCAAATCATGAAACTTGAAAGGCACATATAATAAATTGCTTAATTCTTCTCGTACTTTTTGCTGGAATTTTGGTCTTACGAAAAAAAGCATAAAGCCACCACCTCCAGCGCCAAGCAATTTTCCGCCTGTCGCCCCTGCCTTCAAGGCGGTATTATAGATTGCATCGATAGCTGAAGTAGTAATCTGTGGTGTTAGTGTGCGTTTCAGTTTCCATGTTTCGTGTAACAGTTTTCCGAAATCAGTTAGTCTGTCTCTATTGTCGCAGAGGATATTAAGGGATTCATCTACCATTGCGAGCATCGTTTTCAGTTCTGCTGTGTTCTGGGCAGTCTTATTAATCTGTTCCTCCGCAATATCCGAGGCGTTTCTAACAAAACCCGTGAAAAACAGCATTAAGTGATTCTCAAGGGAACGCAACCTGTCTTGTTCTAGTGTTACAGGATAAACGGTTATTTTCTGTGAACCGCCGAATTCAATCTTATTAAATCCGCCGAAGGAGGCGGTGGTCTGGTCCTGTGAGCCAACGTTCTCATTGATTCTGTCTTGCTCCACGTGGATTGCCTCTAACGCCAACTGTCTTTTGGTTGGCATCTTTCCTTTAAGGGCATACAGGGCATTAAGCAAACCCACGGTGAAAGAGGAACTGGAACCGAGTCCCGACATTGCTGGTAAATCAGCGTTGTGCTGTATCTCGACTCCTTGCTCAAATTTCAAAAAGCTAAGGCATTCTCGTACTGATGGATGCTTTATCTCCGAGATAGTTTGAGTCTCCTCACGCTGGGTGTATCTTATCCGGTATTTATAATCAAAGAATGGTGGCAGGTAGCGGCAGGTGACATAACAATATTTATTTATAGATGTACTGAGAACGGCGCCGCCATGCTCTTTGTAAAAAATCGGATAATCTGTACCTCCTCCAAAGAAAGAGATACGAAAAGGGGTCCTGCTTATTATCATTTAAAATTAAGCTCCATTCCCATTTTAAAGTTGTTCATTCTGGCAATAAGTTTTTCTGTACCATCCAATGGTTTTCCTGATTCCTTCCCGTAACGTAGTTTCTGCCTTGAAACCCAGCAAGTTGTTTGCCTTACTGGTATCTATTAATCTTATAGGAATCATAGAGGGTTTTGTTGGGTCAAATATAATCTCAGCGTTATCATAGCCATCAACTTCCATCATAACCTGTAACGCATGCTTGATGCTATAACCTTTGCCAAGTCCAATATTTAGAGGGTTATAGGAATCGATTTTTTCCGTTGCCAGCATCATGGCGTTGATAAAGTCGTCAATATAAATCCAGTCTCTTACGTCATTTCCAGTTCCCCATACTTCAACAGGACTATGCCTTTCCACAACCCTTTTTATCAGGGCTGCCATTACATGGGAGGTTTCAAAATTAAAGTCATCATAGGGACCATATATATTTGATGGTCTGAGAACAACCGTTACCATAGGATTCTTCAGTTTCTCGGAGTACAAACGGCAAAGGATTTCGGTGTATCTTTTCATCCAGGCGACGCCGAAATAAGTTTCATAAGGTTCTCCATTGAGTAATTCCTCTTCTTTTACCGGTCGCTCGCCTGATGGCGGATACGCCGCATTACTGCTGAGCCAGACGAACTTTTTGACTCTGGCAAAATATGACGCTTCCAGCATCTG
The DNA here is from genome assembly GCA_964654015.1 of uncultured Dehalococcoidales bacterium. Classification (GTDB taxonomy): domain Bacteria; phylum Chloroflexota; class Dehalococcoidia; order GIF9; family AB-539-J10; genus JAUUZT01. The sequence continues at coordinate 17,726 of CAZZHQ010000038.1, forward strand.
TGCATTCATAACAATGTTTGGAGTCACATGAACAAGCGGAGTAGATGCCATTACCGCCGCTCCTGAGGTACTGGCTGCACACAAAAAAAACGTAATCCATATCAGTGACAACCTTTTTACAATCCTCCATCGTTGTTAAATCACATTTTATGTATTCAATCTTATTATTCAGGATAACAGGCTCTTTCTTATGAACAGTTGCTCTGATATTTGCTCCAGATGACAGAAGCCTGTTTATCAAGTTAACCCCAATAAAACCTGTACCGCCGGCAACTAAAACTTTCCCACCGCTAAACATTGATAATACCTTTATCCCTTTCGGATAATACTGGATTATTTATGGGCCACTCGATATTGAGTTTAGGGTCATTCCATGAGAGAGTGAACTGCGTGGCACGGTCGTAATAGGTCGACTGCTTATAGTGAAAAATTGCTTGCTCGCTCAGCACCAGGTGCCCGTTTCCAAATTTGGGCGGAACCAGCACCTGTAATCTATTTTGATCGGATAAAATAAATGATTCCCATTTACCGAACTGGGGAGAAGTATCGTCCCAGTTGACTACCACCAGATAGAATTCTCCATACAGGCAGGATATTAGCTTCCATGTCTCTTCATCACCATGTATACCACGAAGCACGTTTTTAGTGGATACAGAGATATCATCCTGGATAAACTTAACCTTAATTCCTGCCTCAGAATATAGTTTTTCGTTATAGGTCTCCACATAGGTACCTCTGAAATCTTCAAATATAGTTGGTGGCGTTATTAACAAGACCCCATCTAGTTTTGTTTTTGATACTTTCATAGTATCTTCTCCATTCTGTATTACAAAAGCAGGGCGTAAAACCCATAAGATTTTGTGGTATCGAATTTAATCCAGGAATTCTGTTATGAAACTTAGTACCTCACTAATATTCATTTGCTGTGACGGTTCAATTATATTCTCAACATGTTTATGATAAGGGAAAGTTACTATTTCTCGATGATGTGGTACATTATCCCATCCCATAATTATTGTCTCATCTGATCTAAGCCAATAGTAACTGTAGACTTCCATTTTGCCTTTTATCCAGACTTCTCTAATCCATAAAGAAGTTCCATCAAAGAGTTTTAGATTCGTCTTTAGCTTTGATATATGCTCTTCTTCAGACAGTTCAAGTTTTTCTACAAACTGAACAATGTCAGAAAATTGTTCTATGGTTTTCCTGAAAGTAGTCTCTATCATTTACCTATAAGGAGCTTTAGTTTCTCAATTTTGGTTGACAATGCATTAGCTATTTCAACAAGGTATGACCATTGAATCCAATCATCGTGTCCTTTAATGGTATCCGGTACACTCTTCGAAAACTCCTCACAGGATTTACCATATCTGGCTTCAAATATCGCTATCTTTTTTCTGAACTGCTTAAGTGATTTTTGGTTGTAAGCAAACCTTTTACGAGCAACTTCCTTTAATGCTTCTACATAAAGTGGCTCTGTCATTTCATCTATAATATCTTTAATGTCTTCTGGTATCTTAATGGTAACTTCAGTCATCTAGTTTCACCTCCATCCTACACTATCAAAAACGAAAGGTATTAAGTATAGAATACCATTATATTATTGACTTCTGGAAACTGGTTATTTGACGGCATAAGATATCAATGTCATTTAAGAGTTTATCTAAAATAGCTTCCGCAATTAACCCCCTTTTACTTAACAGTATCAGTATGTTCGCATTCTCGAAGGTAGACCTTCTTGCTATATTCAGAAATTGCATGAATTCCTCTTTGACAAAGAGCCTGAGCCTTCAGCTATGTTGTTGGACATAGACATCCTTGCCTCTCTGAGTTGTTCTGCAAAACGATACAATTTGTTCTCCTCAAGCATGTCAGCGATATCAAAAAGCTCATTGGCAATCTGAATTGCTAACTGCCATATCCTTAAATCCTGAAATCTGAATTTTACCAATTTTGCCCTCTGCCCTATTGCCCTGGTCCTGTAAAGTAATTTTTCTTACTCAGATACTCATCCTGGTTATTTTCAAACCATTCCCATGTCTGCTTTAGACCGTCTTTTAGTGACGTTGTTGGATTGTAGTGAATTATTTCTTTGGCAAGGGATATGTCCATAACCCTTTTAGGAAAGCCTGAAGGTTTGGTGGTATCAAATTTATAATTAAAGTCAATAAAGCTTTGCAATGTTTCTACTAATTCTTTAATTGTATAGCCTATACCACTGCCCAGATTAACAAAACTGGAGTTTGTTCCATAATAAAGTGCTAAAATAACTCCCTCGGCAACATCCCTGCTAAAAGAGAAATCTCTGATAGCTGTGCCATCGCCCCAGATGGCTACAGGGTCTTCCTTATGATATATCCGATACATGATTGATGGAATAACCATGGCGTTATGGGGGTCAAAGTTATCGCCCGGGCCATAAACATTGCATGGCCTGACGATCGAGAAATTATCTAAACCATACTGAATCCTATATGCCTGTATTTGCATTTCAGCCATTCTTTTAGCCCATCCGGGGAACATATCCATGGGAGGTCCATCGAGATTTTCAGTTTCCTTAAAAACCTCGGCACTGGAATAGGCACCAATTGAACTGGTATATACAATTTTTTTAACTTTATTAAGACGGCACGCTTCCAGTACATTGGTATTCATCATTATTAATGGTACGAAAAAACTGGCTGGCTTTGCCTTGGTGACATTAACTGACCCTTTTATTCCAGCCAGGTGAAAAACAAAATCCATATCCCTGGTGACATCTTTACAGAATTCAAAACTGGTAAGGTCACCATAAACATGTTCAGCTTTATTGTTGACCTTTATTTTGTCCAGAGAAACTATTTTAACGTGTGCGGGGAGGGGGAAGTTGCATAGAATATCTACAAGTTGTCTCCCGATGAGCCCAGTGCCTCCTGTGATCAGGACTCTGCTGCCCATAAAACTCTTTAAGACACTTCCTTCTATCATATTAAAAACTCCTGCTCTCCCCTCCATCTACGGCAATTGACGCACCGTTAACCAGGCTTGCTTTATAAGAGCAAAGAAAGACAACAACACTTGCCACTTCTTCTGGAGTGCCAAGACGGCCACATGGATTTCTGTAGGCTAATCCTTCTTTAAATTTAAGTGGGTCTTTATGACGTAAAATATCCCACTCGTTACCTGGAAATATAATGGCACCTGGGGCGATACTGTTAAATGTAATACCATATTTACTCAATTTAGGATCTATGGCTAATGTTTTCATTAGGCTAATCTCTGCGCTTTTTGCCATGTTATACCAGGGTCTTCCTCCTCCCTCACGTCCTTGTTTAGAGGAGATAGTAACTACTCTGCCCCACTTCTGTTTTCGCATAAATGGAATCGCTTTCATAGTAAATCGAATTGCCGCCAGTGCATTCTTGTTGTAAACATCCAACCATACCTCCTCTGGAGTCTCTACTACGTTTTCATTACCCGACCTGCCTCCTCCTCCAACATTATTTACTAAAATATGGATTGTCTTCCATGAATCCGTTATGGTTTTCATCACCCGTTCAATATCTGCCAGAATCAACACATTGGCGGATACGCCTAAGCTGTCAACACCCTTTGCTCTTATCTCGCATACGGTTTCTTCCACTCGTTTCTTATCACGTGCACAGATGGCAACGTTACAGCCTTCCTCAGCTAAAGCGAGGGCTATAGCCCGTCCAATACCATGGCTTCCACCAGTAACAAGTGCGAATTTTCCTTCAAGACCAAGTTTCATATGAATATCCCATTATTTCTCTTTCTGTATATTCTATTTCTTTCAGAATGGCCCTTTGAATCTATTCTCGTGACTATAAAATTCCTCATTTGATAAATCAGCAGGCTTCAGTTCTAGCATTTCCTCAATAGCTCTTATGATATTAACAGCATTAGGATAAAAATCGTTTTCCAGGTGCCTCACCGTTGGACATGGGGTTGGAGCAAAACCTATCCTGCGAACGGGTGACTTTAGCT
>CAZZHQ010000039.1:0-21434 GCA_964654015.1 uncultured Dehalococcoidales bacterium
TTGTATCGGAGACCATGCCTATGGAGGTTGTATCGGAGACCACGCCTGATGAAGAAGAACCCAATCAGGACTCGTCGCTTCCAAAAAGCGAATCAATAGAATAGTTCGCTTGCTACAACTATCTTCCAGAAGTGACCTGCTCTCCCAAAACTGGTCCGGATGAAGTTAAATTTTTTAGGAATTTCATTGCCTATGACCTATCAGTCTACGAATATAATTAGTATTATATTTAAACGTATTGGACTGCACTCCTATGATCGGACAGAAAGGGTTAGTAGAGTCTGGTAGGATGGACTTGCCCCATTTTCCGTAAATGTAGTTAAAACTTCAAACACCAATCGCTAATTGCGTTGAAAAGTGTAAATAGTTGTCTGCACGAATGCCCGCACAACTGCTATGGCGTATCCTGAGAACTGTTCTATCCATATCATTGAGCAATCCAGGCCTTTGTTATTTACGCTGAACACTATGACATTTTGTGCAGTAAGGGCATAAAACAGGCGATTGTTTTTTCAGTTTCATCATCCAGCAAGAGCCTCTTTGTCCAAGGTGATGAAACCCACTTTTCGGCATAGCGGTCAGCGTATTCCGGTCTTAAGCCACTACCACCTCGTTCTTTACGGAAGTTTTTGCTTCTTTGGCCTCTGGACGTGTTACCTGCGCAGGCAAAGATGGAATTCAAGCCTGTAAGCCTCGGCGTATCAACTCCTGGCGAGCTAGCTGCCTTACCTCCCAGCAGTCAACTTTCTCCTCGAAGGATGCGGGACTATCAGGGTCATTTGCACAGTAATTGGGCGTTGCTCGTATCTGAACCACATTGTCTACATTCACGATGGAGCGAAGAGTCTCAGAATCTACCTCCTTTGCGTGCCGCCTGAGCACACTACACAGCGCCTTGATGGCCGAGCTTGCCAGGTACTGTTCTTGCGCCAGCTCCATCAGTGGCCTGACAGCGCGCACATCACCCTGCTCCTCCATGGCGGACACGGTTATACTTCGCACACCCCTCCACTCATCTCTCAGCCCAGCTATAAGGGCTGTTAAGGCCTGAGGGAGCTTCATCTTTGTAAGCTCCTCAGCGGCACACTCACGTACCCATATATGGCTGTCCTTGAGGGCAATGATCAGGAATTCCAGTGCAGGAGTACCGACCTTTCCCATTGCTCTGACTACATTCTCGCCCCTCAGCTTTGAAATCGATTCATCCGAGAGAGCACCCCCCAGCACTCGAACAGCTTCAGAGGTTCCAATCTTGCCCAGTGCTTGCGCTGCTGCCTGAGCGACAAACATGTCCTTCTCTTTCAGGGTGATACCCAGTGGGTCAATCGCTTGTGGGTTACCAATCCTTCCCAGCACCTTAGCTGCATTCTGTCTGAACCTCATATCTTCGTCCAGCAGGGTAGAGATAAGAAGCTCCACGGCCGGTGTCCCGATTTTGACGCATCTGTCCCAGTCCTCATATGCGATAGCGTATATTATTTCGCTCTCCACGTTGTCAGGCTGCCATCCAAGTTTCTCCAGCGCTTTTACTGCCCCGCTGCGTATAGTCCGGTCTTTGTCGCTCAGAAGCATGGTAAGAGGGCCAACCGCTCTGCGGTCGCCAATTTCTCCCAGTACCTTGATTGCAGAAAAACGACTGTCGGCATCATTGAGGGCAGCAAGAAGCGGCTCCACGGCACGGGTGTCACCGATATTGCCCAATGCCTCAATCGCCGTCCTTCGAACCTGGGGATCCCCCACTTTCATAGCAGCAAGAAGCGTCTCCACGGCCGGAGTTCCAATTCGGGCAAGAGCCGCAACTGCCGCACCTGCGTATCTTCCCTCCCTTAGCACGTCACCCAGTGGCTCTACGGCACGCGGATCGCCAATCTTGCCCAGCGCCTCAGCAGCTTTCTCAGTTAATGCTGGAACCTTGACAGCATAGCAGAGAGGCTCGACGGCAGGGCTGCCAAACTTGGCAAGAGCTCTGACGGCCGCCAGGCGCACATCATAACTGTCACTGTCATTGAGGGCAACAGTAAGCGATCTAATACATCGTGGGTCACCAATTTCCCCAAGGGCAAAGGCGGCTGCCTGCCTGATATGCCAGTTATTTTTGTAGCGCAGTGCCTTGGTCAATCCCTTAACATCACCTTTGGCCTTCAATTTGTAAACATCTGGTGGTCCTCCAAAAAGTCCCATTGTATTTACCTCCCTTTCTCATTTGTTAATTATGTGACAGGAGAGCCAAAGTCTTACGCCACACCGGGAGTGACCTTGTTCTGGCAAAGACCGAGCCCAAGCACGTATCCGAGCCGGTTAAAGGTGCCAGGCGTTTGTCCTGGCGAACTAGTTGGTGAAAGCCAAGCCCTCTTAACCTGCCAAGTAGCGAGTCCTGGTGGCAGATTTCCGTAAGGCTTTGTTGTCCGACATTGCCACAACGAAACTCAGGTGTCATCAGCATGTGGCAGGGAAAAGCGTCACCAGTGGGCAGAATACTGAGAAAGGCTCCTACACCACAATTAGGGTAGCGTAGTGGGTCGGGAAACTGTAGCGAGACGGACCGATCTTGGGAGCACCGTTTCTGTGCCTTCTGCATGGCGACGTAAACCTCGCCAGGTTGTACTATCCACTCCCGATGTCCTCTGCCACGGCCAATGGAGCGAAAAAGATTGATGTTTACCCGGGTGATTCCCTTCTGGATTAGAAACAAAAGTAGCTCAGCCAGGTCAGGCAGACTTACTGAGGTTACCGTGACCAGCACCTTTGGCTCAAAGCCAGCAGCATGGAGATATTCCAACGCCTTTACCGCAGCATCAAAGTTACCCTTACCGCGCAGCATATCATTCCGCTCGGGCAACGCATCCAAGCTCACCCTCACTTCATCAGCCAAACCAACTATTTCCTCTGCCAGTTCCTGTGTGACTGAATGGCCGTTGGTATTGAGGCAGCGAAAGACATAATGGTGCGGGTCTGCATCGCGCATGTCACGAATAAGTTGAAGAGTATCCTTACGCAGTAGAGGCTCACCGCCGGTGAACACCACTTTTTGAGGTCGGAGAGTAACAATGTCTCCCCACAAGCGGCCAAACTCTGCTCTGGTCATTTCGTTAGGTAATACCTTATTCGCGGAGAAGTAGCAATAGCAACAGCTCAGATTGCACGCTTTGGTCACGTGCAGGAAGATAGTCTTAAGTGGAATTGTCTCGAATAAGGTGTCTCTCTCTGTCTCGGGAATTCTGGATGGCCGTGTATCTCCTGCCCTTCGCGAAGCATTTATTGAGTTATCTCCTATATGGTCATCCCTATGGCTCAAAGCCAATCCAGAGATGCGTGACCCGTTACCAATCCCGTTTACTGATTCCATGTGGATAACCTGACCGCGCGTATTCTACCGCTTCCAGGATTGTAATTATAACTCTCTTAGACTTTTCATGTGCACAGTATGGCCGTTTGATCGGACTCTTAGCGACTGGTTTTTGCACCTTAAGGAAAGCTTAAGGTTGCCATGCCGATCACCAGGCCAGTTCCCTCACCGTAGCTCTCGATAGCTTGATGGTTTGTTGATCTTCTAGCTTGTTATCGTACCACATTTTTCAATTAGAATAGACTGTCCTTGAAGCCATAAATCGGGTTTATTAATAAAATGAGAAACAACCACGAGTTACCTTAACCTATTATACTGCAATATATCAGACTGCACCTTTATACCCAAATAGACTGGGTTTGAGTCACAACACGATGTTTTTACCTGATTGGATGAAGTACTATATTGATTGAATAATAAAGGTAGATACTTTATTTAAAGGTCCAATAGAATATAAGGAGGGATTATGAAGATTACGGCAGTCGAGACGGTACCGGTAGACCGCTACCTTTTCGTACAGGTGCACACTGATGAGGGTATCACCGGGCTGGGTGAGTCTGGGGCATGGGGGTTTCTAGAGGCGTCAGCCGGAGCGGTGGAAGCCTTTGCGCGATATCTCGTCGGGCAGGACCCACTCCGCATTGAGCATCACTGGCAATACTGCTATCGCTACAGTCACTTCAGGGGATCAGCCATCATGGGTGCTCTAAGTGCCATTGACATTGCCCTTTGGGACATTGCAGGAAAGCATTTTGGTGTACCCACTTACCAACTTTTGGGAGGAAAGTGCCGTGACAAAGCACGTGTCTATTACCACGTCTTTGGGAAGACCAGGGAAGAGCTCATCGAAGGTTGTAAGAAAGCCAAGGCGATGGGTTTCACAGCGGCAGGTCATCTAACTCCCTTTCTGGATGAGTCGCGTGATGTCCCATATTTCAAAACTCACGCAGATAAGATGACCGATGCCATAGAGGCAGTCGGCAGGTATCGTGAGGCAGTTGGGAATGATGTTGACTTATGTATTGAGATTCATCGTCGTCTAACGCCCGCCGAGGCGATTGTTCTGGGGCGAGGTATTGAGGAGTTTCGTCCCTTCTTCTATGAAGACCCTACTCTCCCTGACAACTTTGATGCCATGGCGCTTATTGCTAATAAAATCCACGTCCCCATTGCTACGGGGGAGCGACTACTGAACATTCAGGAGTTTGAAATGTTGCTGGCACGTGGAGCCGTGCAGTATGTTCGCCCGGATGTCTGTATCTGCGGCGGAATAACCGGGGCGAAGAAGATTGCTGCCCTCGCTGAAGCTCACTATGTAGATGTTGTCCCCCACAATCCATTAAGCCCTGTAAGCACAGCGGCCTGTCTTCAGATAGCCGCCTGTATTCCCAACTTTGCTCTGCAAGAGTATCCCAGGGGTGAGCTTGAACCACCAAAGAGCGAAATTGTTAAGAAGCCGCTCATTGTGGAAAAAGGCTTTCTCATCATTCCTGATGCTCCCGGTATTGGCATGGAACTGGCTCCTGACGCTAAAGACCGATATCCATTTAAACCGCGAAAGGTTCAGAGCAGGCTGCATATTGACGGTTCTGTTATTGACCAGTAGCCCCTGAGAGTATGGAAAGGGAAAAACAGGCGTAAGACTATTTATTCCAAGAGGCATGCATCCGAATGCTGAAGAGTTCAGAGTTTGATATTGACAGCCAATCACCATAAAACGTATTATGAGCAGGGATAATTTTGGTCAGAACACCCCATTACCAATTAAAATAGAAAAGTCTAATTACAGTTAATAACAAATATATATAAATGGAGGATTACGCTCATGAACGAAGAAGTACCAGGTGGATACAGTGGAAAGATTCTTAGAGTAAATCTGAGCAATAAAACAACTTCAATCGAGGAGCCTGATGGAAAGTTCTATCGCAAGTACATAGGCGGAGCTGGTTTTACTTCATATTACCTGTTAAACGAGTTGAAAGCCGGAATAGACCCGCTGGGGCCAGATAATAAGCTTATATTTGCCCTGGGTCCTCTCACCGGATATGCCCTGCCGGGGTCCGGCCGAAATGCCGTTGGAGCAAAATCTCCACTTACCGGAGGAATCGCTAAATCGGAAGTAGGTGGTTTTTGGGGAGCTGAACTTAAACGTGCCGGTTATGACGCGATTATTATTGAAGGAAAGGCAGATAAGCCAGTCTATCTATCTATTAATGATGGAGAAGCAAGCATTCGGGATGCTTCATCTCTATGGGGAAAAAACACCAAAGAGACAGAGCAGTCCATTAGAGATGAACTGGGAGATAAACTTACACAGGTCGCCTCAATAGGTCCCGGTGGGGAAAACATGGTGCGCTATGCGTGCATAATGAATGGCCTCTGGTCTGCCGCTGGAAGAGGAGGCCTGGGCGCGGTTATGGGCTCGAAAAATCTGAAGGCGGTAAGTGTCAGAGGACACCATGCACCTGAGATTGTAGATAAAGAAAGTTTAGCAGAAGTCAGAGACTGGTTTTTGGCTAATAAAGAGCTGGTAGCAAGTTTCACTGAATTTGGTACCGGTGCCGCGATGCACGGCTTTATGACTGCAGGAAATCTCCCTGTTCGTAATTTCCGTGATGGTCTATTTCCGGAAGTTTCAAAAATTGATCCAATAGCAATAAGAGATACTATCAGGGTCAAAATGGACGCCTGTTTCGGATGCCCTGTTCGCTGTAAAAAAATGGTGGAGGTTAAAGAACCATACTCCGTCGACCCTGCATATGGCGGTCCGGAATACGAAACGTTAGCTTCGATTGGTTCTAATTGTGGTATTGATGACCTGAAAGCTATAGCTAAGGGAAATGAACTATGTGCGGCGTATTCACTGGATACTATTTCAATAGGAGCAGTAATTTCGTTTGCCATGGAATGCTTTGAAAATGGACTTCTAAGCACAGAAGACACAAATGGTATCGAATTAAAGTTTGGTAATGCTGAGGCCATGCTTGAAATCATCGAGTTAATTGCACAACGGAAAGGTATAGGTAACTTACTGGCTGAAGGAGTATTGCGGGCATCAAAAGAAATTGGCAAGGGCTCCAATCAATATGCAATGCATGTAAAAGGATTGGAACCTGGAATGCATGAACCAAGGGCAAAACAGGGGCTTGGACTTGGCTTTATGGTAAATCCACATGGTGCCGACCACTGTTGCAACCTTCACGATACTGCTTATCTTAACGATATACAGTTGGGAGAAATGAGAGCAATGGGAATAGAGGAAACAATCCCGTTGTATACGATGAATCCCAGCAAAGTAGCTCTGTTTCGACTTGTACAGTTAAAACGAATTATTTGTGATTCACTTGTTATATGCCAGTTCCTTCCGTATTCCTTCGAGCATCTTGCCAGTGCAACTGCTGCAGTTACAGGATGGGATACAGGAGTAAATGAACAACTCAAAGTAGCAGAAAGAATACTGACCATGCAGAGGCTTTTTAATGTACGAGAGGGTTTTACTGCTGATGATGACGTCTTACCTGACCGCTTCTTCAGTCCAAAAACAGACGGAGTGCTTGCGGATAAACCACTCGATCGGGCAAAAATGGAACAAGCCAAGCATTATTACTATGTGCTCATGGGCTGGAACGCAGAAACAGGTGTACCGATACCAGAAAAACTGGAGGAGTTGGGTATTGCCTGACAATATCTCGCTTTAAGGCAAGTTTCTGAGAGGCCATGACCAGATTGATGACCTGTCTCCTGAAAATTGGCACGAATGCAGTGAGAATTTCTAGAGTTCTCACTGCATTTTACGTATCCGTCTACGAATGTAATTAGTATTATCTCCGAACTTATACAGTCAGGACGAAAGTTATATCTGATTGAATTCAATACATTGTTTTATACTTGATTACCAGTGATAATATCCCTTAAAGTATTTAATTAATAAATATCAGGAGGTATAAGGTGGCGATTCGTTGTCGGAATTGTAACGGAAGAGGTGTTGAAGATTGTCCAAATTGTAAGGGTACAGGTACAGTTAAGGTTAAACAAACAATTGATTTAGGATTGGAACCTCAATTAGAGACCTGCACAAGATGTGATGGAGAAGGAACGATACCTTGTCGTAAAAAATGTGACCATGGATGGATTAGGTAAATTGTTAATTCCGCAAGAATTTAAAAGTTATGTTGTTACTTAAAATAGATTAACCTGTTCCCCAAAAACTGGCTAAAAAAGGGTACACCTCATCGTGAACATCTACCTATTAAGTAATATGTGCTTAGCCCTGCCAAACCTTCATTACTTAATGTGTCCAATTATACAGGAGCGCTCCAATACCTAATATTAAAGGTCAGTTTCCTAGCCATTTTTCTGTTAATCAAGGCGCCATTAGTATACATTAAGAAATAGTTACCATGGTTCTCTTTAGCCAGATCAATGACTGTTTTGCTCTGGCTCTCATAATGTGTTGCCTTATCACCAATAATGACAAAAAAAGAACTCCGGAATTCTGTTTTCTCCGAAATAATCCGATTGAGGATTGTCCACTCCTCTAAGAACCGATTCAGCCAGAATTTGGATTTTATGAGATGAGTGATGCAAAAAGGAGGATATAGTTTTCAATATTAATGCTATTTCTACCCGTGAAAATCTCCCTGATAGAAGTAGCTAGGTGCGTATATATCGGCAGTGGCATATTTGAGCAAGCAAGAACTGGCTTGCCGTTAGTCAGCCTTGCAGGACTATTCTTGACCAAACTCTATAAAACGGTAGCCTACGCCTCGTTCTCCCAGGATATATTTTGGATGCTTAGGGTTCTCTTCAATTTTCTGACGAAGATAGGTGATGTATAGCCAAAGATATTGGTCTTCGTTACGATACTCATAGCCCCAGACTTTTCTCAATAACATCTCGTGAGTAAGAACATAACCTGCATTGCTCACCAGGTGATATAAAAGCCGGTATTCAGTAGGCCTGAGATGAACCTCTTTGCCTCCGACCATAATCCTGCGACGACTGAAATCGATAGACAGATTGTCGTCTATCTGTATTTCTGTCTTTGGTGCAGGGCTAGGCATTTCAACTCGCCGCAGCACAGCTTTTAACCTTGAAACAAGCTCTCTGGGACTAAAAGGTTTGGTAATATAATCATCGGCTCCCAGATTAAGCCCTTTCACCTTGTCGGTTTCTTCACCCTTTACAGTGAGCATAATTACTGGCACAGTAGAGGTTTCACGAATTTCCTTTAAGGTTTCAAAGCCATCCATCTCAGGCATCATAACATCGAGGATGATCAGGTCAGGTAAATCTTCAGTCAGTCTTTGTAATGCTTCGTAGCCATTGGAAGCGCAAGAGACTTGATAACCTTCCAGTTCCAAGTTCATAGTCAGCACCTCAACAATATTAGGCTCATCATCCACAACCAGAATAGTCTTGCCCTGTTCTCCGCTATGCTTTATCATGTGCGATTCTAATTCCTTGTCATCCTAAATCTATACTATTACTCCCCTATCGGCAAAGTGAAGCTAAAGCGAGAGCCTTTTCCCAACTCACTTTCTACCCAGAATCGACCGCCGTGAGACTCGATGAGGCTCTTGCAAATGAAGAGCCCAAGCCCTGTACCGTGGGTTGTGCTGTGCGAGCTAGACTGCACTCTATAAAAACGATCAAAAATACGTTCTTGGTCTCTTAATGCGATGCCAATGCCTTCATCAACAACTGTGACTATGACGTCATTTCCTGAGCCTACTCCTTTGATAGTAATAGTGCCACCTTTGGGCGAGAATTTAATGGCATTTTCCACAAGATTTGTGAGCACTTGCCCTACTTTTTCGGGGTCAGCAAGAATAGAAGGAAATTCAGGGGGAAAATCGACCACTACTCTGTGAATATCTGTATGTTGTCCCAGCCTCTTTGCCACTTTGTGCGCTTCCTTAGGCAAATCGATTACAAGTTTATTGAAAGTTAAATCCCCAGCCTCAAGCCTGGACGTGTAGAGTATTTTTGTTACCAGTTCGCTAAGACGGTCGCTTTCCTCCTCGATGGTTAGTAACTTATCGCTGATGGTCTGCTGACTCCATCCTGCATCAGTTCGAGCCAGGGTATTAGCGTAGGCTTTGATAATGGAAATGGGTGTCTGGAGTTCATGCGAAAATGTGGTAAGCAGTATTGATCTCATGTTCTCTAGTTGACGAAGACGGCTAACATCCCGAACGTTCACCACCGTGGTTAATGAAGTGCCACTGTACGAACATGCTACTGAATAATTCATTCCCACATCAATCTTTTGACCATCTTTGGTGGAAATGACACCATCGAGACTGAAGATGCCTTCAATGCCTCCAGTGATGGGGCACTTAGCTTTACAAAGATCTACGCCATGGTTACTCCTCAGTCTTAATACCTCGAAGCAATGACTTCCAATCACCTCTTCCTTTTTCCAGCCAGTTAGCCTTTCCATACTAGCATTAATGGAAAGTATGTGTCGCTCCTGGTTGATAGTCATGATTCCATCAGCGCTATTTTCCAGAATTGTCTCAATATTGCGGCGCTCCTCAGCAAGTTCTGATGCAAGACGGGCGTTTTGCAATGAGATAGCTACCTGGTTGGCAAAAGCTAATAGCACGCGCTGATCTTTGCTGCTAAATGATTCTGCCAAACGGGAACGTAACACATATATCAGCCCGGTCATCTTTCCTGCAATTTGAAGGGGCAGGGCAATGATATGGCCCAGCCTCGTGTCTGTTGTGGTTATCGGAACGTGGACGCTATCAGAAAGTCGGAAAATTTGGTCGAAACTCTGCCGACTAGTGGCAAGCTCGGGAACAGCTGCTTGGAGCAAGGGGCGTAGCTGTGCCGCATCTTTAGAATTTAGACCATAACTCGCTTCTTCAACAAAACGTTTTTCCATATCATTCCACAGAGCAATTATCCCGGCAGTAGCTTCCAATGTGGCTACTGTACTGCCAAGAATGTCCATCAGCTTGATTTGAAAATCCGTTTTCTTCATGGGGGCAGATAATGGCTCAAGCTTTTTTAAGCTAGTTGTCATTCCTGATTTTGAGCGTTTGCCTCTTTCCGTCACATTGCAACCATAATTCTAAGGTAAATCTAAGGGTTTTCTAGTGAATTATTTACCACATTCCAATGCTATTTTAACACAGGCTAATTAAACTTTAGTCATTGAATAAAAGCAGGATGCGTGCAATTTCGTGAATAACAATGATAATCTGTAAAACATCCAATGATGTTGTGAATATGAGCGAAATCTCATCAGAAAATATATGTAGCAGGTTATTAAGGGAACTGGGTGGTGCGTATCCATCATCTTTGGGCATAAATCTGGGCAGCATGGTTTCGGAGGAGGTCTTCAAGTGGTTCATTGCATCCATATTATTAGGGGCAAGAATTGACGAAGATATCGCAGCCATGAATACCTATAGAATAATTGAAAGAGCAGGGGTACTTTCAGTTAAGGCTGTTATGGAAACTGGTCGGGCAGGTATGGTAGATATACTCAATAAAAGTGGCTATATAAGGTGCAACCACAAAATTGCCACAAAATTGCTGAAGACAACGGGAGTCCTTAATGAAAAATACGGGGGCGATCTCAATAGATTGTATTTCTTTGCCAAGGGCGGAAAAGACCTGGAGAATAAACTTCAGAACCTGGGAAAGGATATCAATACGGTTACGGTTAGCATTTTTCTGAGGGGGTTAAGGGACGTTTGGGATAAAGTACAGCTACCGCTCTCAATCCCTGCTTTGTTGGCGGCAAGAAACCTTGGATTAACCAATTCAACTGAGGCGTCAGCGGCTTTAGAAGAGCTAAAAGCAATATGGGAGCAAGATGAAATAAGGCTCTCGGATTTAGAAGCTGGACTGATGAAGCTGGGAGAGAACTACTGTCGGCAGAATAAGTGCCCAGTTTGTCCTATGAGAGAGAGCTGCAAAAATCATTGGAAATAAGGAGGTAATTAAAATAATAATGAGGTCTGATCTCGGCGGACACTAACATGTTGGGGACAAAGTAAAAATAACGACGGAGGTTTTATCATGATTTTTAAAATCAACAAAATAAAAGGGCTCTTGCACAAGCCAAAGTCAAAGGATTTACCAAAGCCGCAAGAAAAAGGCTCAGAGATAAAGAAATTGTCGAAGCCAAAAAGTATGGCGCTACCAAGGCCAAGTAATATGTCGGACCTGGTGGGGAAGTATTTGGTATCCGAACTGAAAATGAATCCCGACCTGGTACCTGTTCTCATGAGTGTGAGACGCCAAAATTCCAAAGGAAAAGATGCATTTGATTTTCGGATTTACGACGAACCTGAGACGACCATCAAGAAAGTAACTGTTAATAACTATACCAGTTTTGATGAACACCCGGAATTAATACTTTACGAGGGTTGGTTTGACCAGCAGACAAAGCACGTGGAAGGGATAGCTAGAAGAGAGGTTGCCAAGATACAAATTTTTACCGAAGCCGAAATACTTCAGCAGATAGAGTCACTAACTGAACCTGGTAGTACGGTCTCCTTTTTCCAAACTGTTGGCCCCAGTTTGGGAGGGCCCCTTGGCCGAGGTGCTTGTATAGTAGAGCTTAACCCTGATTATCCATTAAAGGGTAAGAAATATAATGGTTATTCAGTAAATGCGTTTGGTATAAAATTAGAAGCCAAGGGGAAAAAATCATGGGACTCCAATAAACCAAAAGATCTCGCAAAATGGATTAAAAGTAATCATCGTAAACGCGCTTTCTGAAACGTGCTTTCTGAGCACCCATTATAATAATATGCGGCCCAAACCATGGGCGCATATTAACCTTTAACAGGACATGCAGAAAAAAGCAAGGAGGAAAACACGATGGATAAGAATGAAGTCTCCGGACTCAGCACAGGCTTTGTTATGGGCGTCTTAGTCGGCGCTACCATTGGCTTTCTCTTTGCCCCTCTCCCTGGCAAAGAAACCAGAGATGTGGTACGGGAAGGGGCAAAAAAAGTCAGGGCTCGAACAGCCGAGATGGCTGATGATGTGAGAGAGGTGGTTACCGAGACCTATGAAGATGTTAAGGGTGTAACGGCAGAGGCTATAGAGAAGTCCCACGCCCATACAAAAGAGAGTCAAACTGCCCTATAGACCTTATCCAGAAGTAAATCAGAAGGTTGGGCGCACCATGCTGAAAGACGATACTGGTTCCGCAGTGGCTTTTTCCTGTAACTGAGATATACCATAGAGGTCTGCGAGTTGATAAACATGGTAGTCCCCTGGAGTTCAGTTAATAAATCATGTGAGATGTATTGAATATAGCAAGTAGCTTTCTTAAAAAACAGTGGCGCCTGGTATCTCTTGTAACAGGCCTGGTGCTTTTTTGTGTGCTTCTCTGGACTCTGAGACAAGCACTTTTTCCTTTCGGCATCGCTCTTGTTCTAGCCTACTTGATGTTACCAATGCTTAGATGGGCGGAGACAAAACTCCCACAGCACGACAGGTCACAGAATGCCAAGCGCATTATACTGATAGTTCTTTTTATCCTATTTATCCTGGCACTTGCGGGGCTTGTCATATATCTTATGGTAGATATAATCTTTTTCAGGTACCTTAAGTTAGTAGCCAGCACACCACAGTTCGTTTCATCTGGTATAGTGGTGCTACGAGAATGGGCTGAAGGTATCCGTGAGATGCTACCTCCAATATTACAACAGCAGATGGATGAACTCACCTTGGATATTAGTTCATCCTTAGCCAGTTCTATACAGAGCCTTTTCAGAGGAGGAATTTTATCCCTGCCAAACATCTTCAACCCACTGCTCAGTCTTGTTTGTATCCCCGTTTTCCTCTTCTACCTGCTAAAGGACTCTGAGAAACTGAGTAACGGTTTCTACTCCGCCATACCGCAATGGCTAGCTGAGCACATTAAAAACATTGTCAGTATTGTTGAGACGGTTCTGGGAAGATATATCCGGGCTCAATTGGTGCTCGGATTCATAGTAGGTTACGCCTGCTTCCTGGTTTTATTCATTATGAAAGTGCCATTTGCGCCAACGCTTGGCATTATTGCCGGGGTAACTGAGCTCATTCCTATACTGGGACCCTTTATCGGGGGTGCTATTGCTTTCTTCGTGACCCTGGGCACTGTGCCTGACAAGGCCTTATGGGTAGCATTGCTATTCCTTGCAATTCAGTTATTTGAGAACAGCTTCCTCGTCCCCAGAATACATGGTTATTACCTGCGCATACATCCAGCTATCACCCTGGTATTACTTGTACTTGGAAACTATATTGCCGGAATCTGGGGGCTAATCCTGATCGTTCCTTTTACCGCAACAGCCATTGGAATCTACAAGTACCTGCGCCATTGCGTAAATAATTAAGATTCTTGCTATAACAGGAATCTAACCAGGATAGTAGCCAGTCCAAGGAATAATAGAAATCCAAAAACATCCGTACAGGTTGTTACGATGACTGCAGAAGCAACCGCCGGATCTATCTTAAGTCGCGTAAGTAATAGCGGTACTCCAGCGCCAGCTAATCCGGAAATGATCATATTCCCAAACATCGCCAGACTCAAAACAACCCCTATCATATAGTTCCCCTTCCACAAATAAGCCAATAAGCCTACGGCTAAACCTAATATTAGGCCATGAAGTATGCCTAGAGACAACTCTCTTAAAATTAAACGATGTCCCGCATGTCTTGGAATATCCCCTAATGCCATACTTCTTACAACTAGTGTTAGTGTCTGTGTTCCACCGATGCCCCCCTGACCGGCAACTACCGGGAGAAAAATCGCTAAAACCACAACTTTTGAAATTGTGGATTGGAATACGCTGATAACAGCCGCAGCTAAAAAAGTAGTTGCCAGATTAATAAATAGCCATGGAAGACGATTACGTATAGAACTACGCAATGGGTCGAATACTCGCTCGCCAGTTAAACCTGCCAGCTTATACATATCTTCCGTAGCTTCTTCCTCTACGATTTCGAGTACATCCTTGCTCATAATAACGCCAACTAGTCTCTGCCCATTATCAACGACAGGAAGCTGGTCAAGATCATAGTGTTTCATCACCCGAGCGCACTCTTCTTGATTTGCTGCGGCAGACATAGAAATTATTTCTGTATTCATAATATCTTTGATAATGGCGGTTGGATTAGCAAGAGCTAAGCGAGTTATGCTCACTGAACCTAACAGCTGATTCCTGGCACCGACTACAAAAATGGAGTGGATATCCTCTAATTCTGTCCCCCTGCGCCTTATTGATTCCAATGCGCTTGCAGCTGGCATATTAGCTTTTACAGCTATGAATTCAAGTATCATCCTCCCGCCAGCGCTGTCATCTGGATATTGAAGTAGAGGCACGACATCATCTGCCTCCTCCATATCATCTAGAACATTCTGGAGCTTCTCCTCTGGAAGCTGTCTTAAGATATCTGCGGCTACGTCCGGATCTGCTTCATCTAAGATGTCTGATAAAACTGAGGCATCCACCCCATCGGTAAATTTCGCCATATCCTCGGGTTCTAGATGCTCCAGTATCTCTGCTGATTCCTGGGGAGGAAGGGTTGTGAGTATTTCCTGTTGTGTCTCAGGTGACAGGCCTTCCATAACCTCTAATTGGTCAGCTGGATGTAATTGACTAAGCAAAGCTGAGGCAGCTTGTAATCCTTCTCTATCAAGGAGATCACGTATCTGTTGGATTAATTCTTGTGTTCTCTCTTCATCCAACGGGTGACTTGTCAGAATTCGGGAATCACTCTTTCTATCTCGTTGCTCATTCATAGTAACTCCTTATATAAATAACCAATAAAGGAAGAACATTAACACAAATGACCTGCCTCCCAAAATAAAAAGGATACTAGTGGTGAAGTTAGAGTTACCTGTATTTTGGTTGCAGGTGACCTGTCCCAAGTAATTGTACCACTCTCTGTGTTTTAGCATCGCTATCTGTTTATTGAAGGCTGGTTTCGCTGTCTCGATATAGAGTATAATTCTGGCTAGAGTTCGGAAGGAGGGCAGACTAAAAAGGACTATGATAACCACAAAGTTACCAGGACGCATAAGCAGGCTTGATGAACTTGCTAATAATCTGTGGTGGAGTTGGCATGAAGAGGCTCGAAGGTTGTTTCGTACCCTGGATTATCCGCTTTGGCACATAAGCGGGCATAACCCAGTTAAACAGCTTCGCGAGGTGGATTCAGCTACACTGCAAGCCGCTGCCGAAGATCCTGCTTTCCTCGCTATATATGACACTGTTATGTCTGCTTTCGATGCTTATATGTCGACTTCCAACACATGGTTTGACATAAACCATCCCACATTAATGTCAGGCCCGGTGGCTTATTTTTCAATGGAGTTTGCCATCCACAATTCGCTCCCGATCTATGCAGGAGGACTGGGTGTTTTAGCTGGTGACCAATGCAAAGAGGTAAGCGACCTGGGGTTGCCACTGGTTGCCATTGGATTTGTATACCCCCAGGGATACTTCCGCCAGCGTATTACTTCAGATGGGTGGCAAGACCAAAAATCTAAAAACTCTTACTCAATCTGGACCAGTTATTAGGGAGCAGTTCACTCACAATACTGTCCGTCATAGCAGCCTTCTTATCCCATATACGATAGGCAATTAGCTTGGTTTCATCTTCTCGTCCCATATCATTTCTCCTCCAAAGCTATTTATCTATGGGTATTTAGTGGTGGAATCACATAAACCTTCGATATAAGAACTGCACAACTATTAGGTTAATATTGCTTTTGGACTCTGGTCTAGATGTAACAAACCGCCCAATTGTTACCTTGTGGGAGAAGACAAGGCTACCGAAGTCTTACGCCGGGCCTACTTCCATTCCACTTGGTACAACGACGACACCCTTCTGTGAAATCGTACAGCCTCTCCTTCTGTCAGCCTCTGAGTCATAACCAATTGCCGCGCCAGCCAGGATTTTAGCCTCTTTATCAACAATAGCACGCTTGATCTTCACTCCCGGCTCGATAATGACATCATTGAAAATAACTGAGTCTTCTACCAGCGCATCCTTTTCCACAATCACATTTGGAGATAAGATGGAGCGCCGTACCAAGCTGCCACTTATTATACAACCGTCGGAAATCATTGACTCCAATGCCCTTCCTCCAAGGATATATTTACTTGGGGGCAGTGATTGTTCGTGCGTCCTGAATGCCCACTTCTCCCCGTAGAGATTAAATGATGGTTTTACAGCTACTAAGTCCATGCTTGCTTCGTAATACGAGTCTATTGAACCAACATCTCTCCAGTATGATGAATCGTCAGTTCTCTCAACCAGTATCTTTTTTCTCCGGCCATTTTCAACGTGAACCACAAAATCTTCTATTTTGTTGTTCTCAACATAATCGTAGACGGATACTTCAGCTCTCCTGTCAATCATTGCTGGAATGATGTCTTTGCCAAAGTCATCCCCCCTCATCTGTAAAGCTTCCATTAATGCATTAAACTTGAAGACATAGATACCCATTGAGCCAAGGACATGGTCTGGGTCATCAGGAACTGGCTTTGGTTGCGACGGCTTCTCTTCAAATCCGATAACCCTCATATTTTGGTCTACCTCGAAGACACCTAGACTACCAGCGGCTTCCTCTCTTCGTACCTTGATGGCAGGTACGGTCAGGCCGCAGTCCAATGCCTTATGGTAAGCAAGCAGTTGCACATAATTCATTTTGTAGACATGGTCTCCGGAAAGAATCAAGACATGCTCAAAGCCCTTCCCTTGGAGTAAATCAAGGTTTTGGCGTATGGCATCTGCTGTTCCTTTGTACCACTCTGTTCCAATTTTCTGTTGGGCGGGTACACAATATATGTACTCTCCTAGCCGTGAACCTGATATGCCCCATCCCTCTTGGATATGCCGCTGTAATGACCCAGACCTATATTGGACGAGAATATAAATGTGCCGTATGCCTGAATTGATGCAGTTACTTAGTGGGAAATCGATGAGCCGGAATTTGCCGCCAAAATGAACGGCTGGCTTCGAACGCGGCGTTGTCAATGGTTGAAGTCTTTCGCCTGTTCCACCAGCCATTATAATGGTCGATACCCTGTCCACACTGTTCCTCCCAATATTATTAGCTACTTAAGGAGATAACGCTTTTTTTATTATAGTGGACTCTGCTAAAGAATTCAAGAATAATCGTCCACGTAAGAATACCGCAAGACTACTACTCAGTGACTCTAAATGGCAATTTCGTATTCGGATTAGAATGGAGAATCGTCTTGTCAGCGATAGTGGGCAGAACGTTATCGTTCATTATCCTTCGATATTGATTTAGCCAGCTCCAAAGGATATGATGTGGCCAGAATTCGACAAATGGATAAAATGTTAGTAGCGACTGTATCTACTCGAAATTTCGACGACCCGAGCCGGATAAGATATGAGGTTTCATCTCTCAGATAAAGGTGTAGTTATCGCTCCCAAAAGGCTGGATACCCGCCCGGCTTATTGTCCCGGATTGAATCTAGTTCAACTGAGAAGGTGTTTGCATGAGCTTGAGTAAAAGCCAAAAACGGATAGAGAGTTATATCTCTGGTGATGACGTGAAGATAGAGCCAGCCATAGGGCACGCTGTTAGTGCAGCTACCAGCAGTGCACTCCCTGAAGCCTTACAGGTGGCTATCATCTCGCCGGAGATTGTTCCTTTCGCCAAGACTGGTGGTCTCGGCGATGTGTTAGGTTCCCTGCCCATAGCATTGGAGCGACTGGGGCTTTGCCCATCGTTGTTCATGCCTGCATATCGTTCGGTATTAAAAGGAAGCTTTCCGTTGGAAGATACCGGGATACGTTTTAGCGTGCCTGTCTCCAGCCACATGGAGGAGGGGAGTCTCTTAAAGACGGTAATAGGCAAGGCTATTCCCGTTTATCTTATCCGTGCCGACCGTTATTTTGACCGTGATTACCTCTATGGCACCACTGATGCCGACTACCCAGACAACGCTGAGCGGTTCACCTTTTTTGCCCGGGCTGTTCTTGAGGTGCTCAAGCTAAGTCCGCCTTGCCTTATCCATGCCCATGACTGGCAGTCAGCCTTGGCCATCGTCTTTCTCAAGACTCAAGCCCAACTTTATCGTGAGCTAGCCTTGACTAAGACTGTTTTCACTATCCACAATCTGGGCTATCAGGGCCTCTTTCAGCATCTCGATTGGCACCTATTGAATCTGGATCAGCGCCTTTTCACCCCACGCTATCTTGAATTTTACGGAAAAATCAACTTCCTGAAAGGCGGCCTTGTCTTTGCTGATACTATCACCACGGTGAGTCCCACCTATGCCGAAGAGATAAAGACCGCCGAGCAGGGCTTTGGTCTGGAAAGCATCTTCCAAGAACGAGCGGAGAGTTTGATTGGCATTCTCAATGGTGCTAATTACAGCGTTTGGAACCCTGAAACAGACCCCTTTATTGCTCAAAACTATAGTACTCAAGCCCCTTCAGGCAAAAATACCTGCAAGACTGACCTCCAGCGTTTCTTCGGGCTTCCTTTAGACGCTGAGGCGCCCCTTCTCGGGATGGTCTCGCGCCTGACGACGCAGAAAGGAATTGACCTCTTGCAAGAAGCCCTGGATAGGCTGCTCTCTCGTAAGCTACAGCTTGTCCTCATCGGGGCAGGGGAGAGCCACTACGAGCAGACTTTCGGCAGAGCAGCTCTTACCTACCCGGAAAGGATGGGGGTTAAGATTGTCTTTGACGAGGCTATAGCTCATAAGGTGATTGCCGGTGCGGATATGTTTCTCATGCCTTCACGCTATGAGCCGAGCGGCCTAACCCAGCTTTACAGCCTGAGGTATGGGACGATTTCCATTGTCAGAGCTACGGGTGGACTTAAGGATACTATAGAGGAGTTTTACCCTGAGACGGGGAAAGGGAACGGCTTTGTCTTTGGCTCTTACGAGGCTAAAGATCTACTGGCCGCTGTAGACCGTGGAATAGCTCTCTTTCGTCAACGTGAGAAATGGATGACCATTATGCATAACGCGATGATAGCGGACTTCTCTTGGGAGCGTAGTGCACGGGCTTACCTTGACCTCTACCGGACGCTGGGAGTTAAGGTCAAGCCGACTACCAACAGTTAGGGAGTCACGCTTCTGCTTGGCCGTGCAACTAGCGGCAATTACTTATAAACCCACGGAATTTTTCCCTCTAGACCTTGTTTCTCTCATCACCTCTGTTGAAATATCGATATTGGTGACTAGACATTGAAGCCTCTGTCAGCAATGATGCTTCAAAAACCTGTTCCGATATCTAACAGGGCCTTTTTCTTCAGCTTAGCTATTTGCACTATTTTAGCAATGTCGGGCAAACCCTCAGAATCTTGCTTCATATAATTGACCTGTCCCAAGTAATTGTACCACTCTCTGTGTTTTAGCATCGCTATCTGTTTATTGAAGGCTGGTTTCGCTGTCTCGATATAGAGTATAATTCTGGCTAGAGTTCGGAAGGAGGGCAGACTAAAAAGGACTATGATAACCACAAAGTTACCAGGACGCATAAGCAGGCTTGATGAACTTGCTAATAATCTGTGGTGGAGTTGGCATGAAGAGGCTCGAAGGTTGTTTCGTACCCTGGATTATCCGCTTTGGCACATAAGCGGGCATAACCCAGTTAAACAGCTTCGCGAGGTGGATTCAGCTACACTGCAAGCCGCTGCCGAAGATCCTGCTTTCCTCGCTATATATGACACTGTTATGTCTGCTTTCGATGCTTATATGTCGACTTCCAACACATGGTTTGACATAAACCATCCCACATTAATGTCAGGCCCGGTGGCTTATTTTTCAATGGAGTTTGCCATCCACAATTCGCTCCCGATCTATGCAGGAGGACTGGGTGTTTTAGCTGGTGACCAATGCAAAGAGGTAAGCGACCTGGGGTTGCCACTGATTGCCATTGGATTTATATACCCCCAGGGATATTTCTGCCAGCGT
The DNA here is from genome assembly GCA_964654015.1 of uncultured Dehalococcoidales bacterium. GTDB lineage: Bacteria > Chloroflexota > Dehalococcoidia > GIF9 > AB-539-J10 > JAUUZT01. Next base: position 20,281 of record CAZZHQ010000039.1, read on the forward strand.
ATTACTTCAGATGGGTGGCAGGAAGAAATATACAGACAGCTAGACTTTCAGGAGGCCCCAATCAGCCAGGTTTTGTCTGCATCAGGTGACGCAGCTATTGTCACAGTTGACTTGGGTAACGTTGCTATAGCTATCGGTGTCTGGCAGGTGCGGGTAGGCCGCACAAACATCTACTTAATGGATACCAATCTTGAGGAGAATCCTACCGCTTACCGTCAGTTATCGGCACGTCTGTATGTGGCTGACCGTGAGCAGCGTTTGCAGCAAGAAATTGTACTGGGAATCGGTGGCGTCCGCGTCCTGAGGGCTCTGAATATAAACCCCTCTGTCTGGCATGCTAACGAGGGACACACTGCTTTCATGATGCTGGAGCGCATTCGGGAGCAGGTAGCATCAGGATTACCCTTTGCTGAGGCTGTAGGCAGGGTGCAGGCGACGACCATTTTTACTACCCACACGCCAGTTCTAGCTGGTCACGATAGCTTTCCTGCCGAAATGATGGAGAAATACTTCGGTAGCTACTGGCAGTACATAGGACTTGATCGAGAGACGTTCTTACAGCTCGGGCAGCAGGATAGCTCAGGAATTCAAAACTTCAATATGACAGTATTTGCCTTGAGAATGGCTGATCAGCGCTGCGCCGTGAGCCAGCTTCATGGTAGAGTCACTCGAAGGATGTGGCATGGTCTATGGCCTGAGGCTCCGGAAGACCAGGTGCCAATATCCCATATAACCAACGGTATCCACGTACCGTCATGGATTGCCCCAGAACTAACAACCCTTCTCCAAAAGTATTTGGGCAACAATTGGATAAGGCAGCATGATGCCCCTAAGCTATGGGAACGTATGCTGGATATGTCTAATGAGGAGTTCTGGATGGTGCACCAACTACTTAAACGTAAGCTTATCGGTGCTCTGCGCGAAGGCGGACGAAATCGCTTGGCAAGAAACAATGTGTCGCCTGGGCAGGTGCTCTCTATGGGCGCCCTGCTTGACCCTGAAGCGCTGACCATCGGCTTTACACGCCGTTTCGCCGAGTATAAGCGTCCGGCATTAATCTTCCGTGACATTGAACGCCTGAAGCGAATCATTAATAACCAGTGGCGCCCGGTACAAATTGTGTTTGCTGGTAAATCTCACCCTGCTGATTTCTC
>CAZZHQ010000040.1:0-21341 GCA_964654015.1 uncultured Dehalococcoidales bacterium
AGCACGATGAAAACGGGTTTTATCGGGGCAGGAAAAACAGGCAGCGCGATGGCGGTGGGGCTTTCTGCTAAAGGATATCAGCTATATGGTGTGTCAAGCCGCAGCTTTGTATCAGCGAAGAGATTATCTGCTCTGCTGCCCGACTGCCATACCTGTCAACAGCCGCAGGAAGTGGCAGACGCATCCTACCTGGTTTTTATCACCACCCCCGATGATGTAATCCCCAGCGTGGCAGAGCAGATACACTGGCGCCGCGGACAATATGTACTGCACTGCAGCGGTGCTATTCTTTATTCTATTTTACATTATGGCTCCCTATGGCCTCTTTTCTCGTATAGGATGGGGGGCTTGTGGAATGCACACTGTCGGCAATACATACCTCGTTTTCAGTCATTGAATCTTTATCTTCTTGCTATGGTGCATAATATAGCTTAAGAAACGTGCTTTAATTAGTGCCATACCAATGGGGTAGTTATAACTCGAAATTTCTAGACAGCCAATGTTCTTAGAGCATGCCAAACTCCGGGCTATCCAGGGCTTCAGACTGCTCCTTATTCTTGATCGTAATATATCTCATGGTTGCGTTAAGGCTTTTTTTAACCAGCAAGTTCCTTTATTTTTTCTGCATAATGCCATGGGATTGCCTTTCCACTGAAGCCTGAATCGCATAATCATCTCAGCAGCCAGCTAAATATTATTTCAGTTCGCTTTTCTGAGGGCGCTAACATTCAACCGTCATATTGTAACCCTGAGCAAAACGAGGTGTCTAAAAATGATAGTGAGATTCTTCGCTCCACTCAGAATGTTAGTTAAATGAACAAATATCTGAAGATAAGAGTCCTCAGAAGCAAAAACTATCTTAACGATTAAATTTATGACTATAATGTCTACTTACTAGCAGGTATTTTATACTTTCTTGACTTTTCAGTTGCATTAATGTATAAATAGTACAATAATACTATCTACAAACGTAATGTTTAGCAATAGTGTACAGCAGATATGATAATAGATAAAAGCAGTTGGAGTGAGGAAAGGGGCCAAAGATTAGCAGCTTTTAATTTGGCCATGCGAAGGGCACGCGAATTGCGTGATGTTGAGGCTATTTTTGCTGTTGTTGGGGAAACATTAGAACAGATTGAGCTTAAGTCCATATTCGTCAGGCTTGCTGATAACCATGGAAAGCTGACCATTCAGTCTATTTACCAAATAAGTCCTATAACTTTAACGCGCCTGGAGAAGTTGTTTCGTGTAAAGTTGCTTGAACTGAGTCTGCCTCAGGAGGTTGTCTCACTGCTCCAGGCAGAAGCCATGGAAGGCAAGGCAATCTTTGTAAAGGACCCAAAGGAAATTCTCAGAAAAATATTCCCTTCTTCCTCTGTAAGGTTATTACAGCAAGCGGAGCTAATACTGGGTGGTGCAGCGAGGTGGGCCATAGCTCCTACAGGAGCAAACGGCGTTATTTCTGATGTGTTGGCAGTATGGTCACCTAACCTCTCTGAAGAAGACATGCCAATGGTAGCTACCTTTGCTAACCAGATAGTAATCGCTGCTGAAAACGCCAGGCTACGGCGCAAACTTAGAGAAGGGGAAGAGCAGATAAGCTCATTAGCAAGAACTACCCTTGATGCTCAGGAGACAGAGCGTGAACGCATTTGCCTCGAGGTTCATGATGGAGTCAGCCAGACATTGGCATCGGCTTTTCAGTACCTGCAGGCTTTTAACAGCACAACTGAGGCACAAAATGGCAAGGCTAGACCGCTTATAGGCAAGGCAGCTTCGCTGGTGAAGCAGGCTATTCAAGAGACCCGTGAGATGATAAACAGTTTGCAACCGGCAACGCTCAGCAGACTGGGGCTGGTGTCCACCCTGCGTCAGGAAATGCATGATCTCTCAACAGAGATAGGCGGGAAGATTGATTTCAAGGCTGATTCCTTTAGACTTAGCAAAGATTTAGAGATTGCTTTATATCGCATTATACACGAGGCACTTACCAATGCCAGAAAGTATGCCCATACAAACCATGTCAGAGTGGAACTGAAGCAATCTGATAAAGAGGTCGTAGTGCAGATAAAGGATTGGGGGGCAGGTTTTGAGCTTAGTTCATCATGGTTATGGGCTAGCCGGCAAGGCACTGGATTGCTTAGTATGCAGCGGCGTGCCGAGTTGATTGGGGGGATATGTCACATCGAAAGTAGCCCAGGGTCGGGCACTACGGTTACAGTGAAGGTGCCTATTAAGGAGGAAAATGAGCATGGAGACCATAAAAATATTGATAGCTGATGACCATCCTGTAGTCCGTGAGGGTATTCGAGCCATGCTGGAGACCGATGAGGACATAAAAGTAGTCGTTGAAGCGAACAACGGCTTGGAATCGGTGGCTAAAACAGAAGAATTACAACCTGATGTGGTGTTGATGGATATCGTAATGCCTAACCTGGATGGCCTGGAGGCTACACGACGCATTAAAAAGCAATGCCCCAATACTGCTGTAATCATGTTGACCATCTATTCTGATAAGGCATTTGTCATTAATGCTATACAGGCTGGCGCTGGTGGTTACTTGATGAAAGACGCTTCGCGCGATCTCCTCTGCCACACGATTAAAGCGGTCCACAGTGGTGGTATGCTGATTAAAAGTTCTCTACTACGCGAAGCAGTGAATACCCTGGTTGAGATGACACCGTTTTCCAATGGAAAGAAAACAGAGTATCCAGGTGGAATGGCAGAGTATCCAGGTGGAATGGCAGAGTTCACTCCCAAGGAGCTGGAAATCCTGAAATTGCTTGTGGAGGGGAATACAAACAAGGAGATAGGTAAGGGACTTTTTATTGCTGAGGACACGGCGAAAAAACACGTGCAAACTATCATCGCTAAATTGGGTGCCTCTGACCGAACCCAGGCGGCTGTCAAGGCAGTGCGAATTGGGCTTGTAAAGTAACAGGGCTAAAGCCCCATAAGTCACTGTCTTAATTTCTGTAGCAACTCCTGCAATATCCGGTTGTTTCCTGTCTGTAGCTATCAACTCCTGATCAGGGTATGACCTAAGTTTTAGGACTATTCCAAACAGGTAACCCTAAAATATACCCATATAGGGCTTGTCAAGAATATTTCTTGCTGTTAAAGTACTAACAGATGAAACGCACTGACTTAATATTTCCTAAGCTACCGTTACATGTTTTGGTGTTGCAGGCGAGTAAAAGAATATATTATTTATTCAGTTGCTTACCTTTAGCATAATATTAAAGAAAGGAGGAAACATAAAATGGCAGTAGAAAAATCCAATGCTTCGTCTAGTCTGGTAGAGGTCGTAGACCGCATACTGGACAAGGGCATCGTGGTTGATGCCTGGGTACGGGTTTCACTGGTCGGCATCGAGCTTTTGACCATTGAGGCCAGGGTAGTGGTTGCTTCTGTAGAGACCTTCCTCAAATATGCTGAGGCAATCGGTCTCACCGCATCAGCAGCGGCCTAACTCCAACGGGGGGAGAAGTTTGCTAAGGCATCCTTGGCTAAGTATGTCTTACCAGTCTCTACCTAGTATTTCAATCTAGATATCTGGACATGAACAACATGAACATAAGCAAGGAATTGAGGAAAGATGTTGAAAGGCTTATCTTATCCTATGAGTCTCAAATAGCGATTATAGGTTCGGCTATTAACGCCAGCCATGCGATATTGGATGCTTTAAAGAAAGAACGTGTGGCGGCAAACAACATGCTGGAGGAATCTCTCGCCAGAAATGCATCTTTGCGAAGGAAGGACTTCGACATAATGACGAGAGACTTCAATCTGTATCAGGAGGAAAGAGAGGAGCAAATAAAGAAAAAGGTAAACGCTTTTCTCAAGCAACAGCAAGAGCTGCCCTCTCAACTAAAAGCACTGCTTGACGAAGTTAATAGCGGTGACACAAGCAATAGTAGAGCAACAATAAGAGATATCCAGCAGCGCCAGGAAGAGGCAACAAGAGAAGTAACTGAGGCAATTTGCTCTTTCCAGAAAGAGAGTGAGCAATCCGTTACCGAGGCACATGAGATTCTAAACAACACCACCGGATTAAGCGTGGGTGATTTTAAGAGATGGCTGAGGCAGTCCCAACCTTACAAAAATGCAAATAATAGTCATGTTGACAAAACATTAACTATAGCTAGAAAATAGATTGATATTCGCAATACTAATAGGCAACAGATGAATAATTTATTAAGTATTGAATTAGGGAGGTAATAAAAAATGTCAAGAGCTGGTGATATTAATAACTTGGCACAAGAGATAAGTAGTGCACGTGAATCCAGGGTCAATGCACATGAATCCAGGGTCAAGGTTTTAGATGAGTTGGTGGCTGATACCCACAAGATGCTTAATGACTTCGATAAGGCTCATGCCGAGATGAGTGCTCAGCTTAAAGCTGACCTGGCCAGAATTAAACCTGAACTAGCCAGAGATGAAGCCGACAGAGTAAAACAGGCACAAACCGAAATAAAGCAGACCCGAGCCGAAATAAAGCAGATGACGGATGAGACGAGCAAGATGCTTAATGACTTCGATAAGGCTCATGCCGAGATGAGTGCTCAGCTTAAAGCTGACCTGGCCAGAATTAAACCTGGACTAGCCGGAGATGAAGCCGACAGAGTAAAGCAGGCACAAGCCGAAATAAAGCAGACCCGAGCCGAAATAAAGCAGATGGTGGATGAGACGAGCAAGATGCTTAATGACTTCGATAAGGCTCGTGCCGAGATGAGTGCTCAGCTTAAAGCTGACCTGGCCAGAATTAAACCTGGACTAGCCAGAGATGAAGCCGACAGATTAAAGCAGGCACAAGACAGAGTAAAGCAGGCACAAATTGAGATAAAGGAGAGGGTAGGCGCGGTAACCGAGCTCCTCGATGACTTCAGAAAGGAAAGGGAGGAAGCGGCTACTGCCTGGCAGAACCTGGTATCCACCGCGGAGAGTGTAAGAGGTGGCAGGAAGGCGCCAGCCCCGGTTGTTACAAAGGAAGAAGTCAAGGAACCGGTGGCTGAAGTAAAGCCAGTTGAAGAGGAACCAGTGGCTGAAGTAAAGCCAGTTGAAGAGGAAGCTGTGGCTGAAGCCGAGCCCTTTGAGGTGACACAGGCCCTTGCTAAGAACCAACGACAAGTGTTCGAATATCTGGCTGACCACCCTGATGGAACCAGGATGGTTGCGCTGGAACGAGAGTTTGGAATAGCTCGTATTCAGATGGTAAGAATAATCAAAAATCTGATGGATGATAACAAGGTGGAGAAAAGAGAGCTAATGTACTTCGCCATCTAGAATTAGGGGGAATAATCCAGATTTAGAGATAAGGAGGCAGATTGATGAGCAAAGTGATGGTTGAGTGTGCCTTCTGCCAGGGCAAGGGAATAGACCCCTTTGAGATTATGTCCAAGCTATCCTCATGCTATGTCTGTGGCGGCAAGACCGAGGTAACAGTTGAAGAGCCTTATATGACTTGTGCCTATTGTAAGGGGACAGGAGTTCATCCCGACACTCGAATGTACTGCCTAGTCTGTGGAGGCAAAGGTGTGGTTCATATAAAAGAGCCCGTAGAAAAGTGTCCCGATTGTGGGGGGACCGGGGTAGAGAAATTGGGATTTATGCCCTGTCTCACCTGTAAAGGCAAAGGTGTAATTTCTGTTAAGGAAGTTCCTATATGAAAATAGAGTAGCAAGGAGGTATATCAATGGCAACAGTAGCTGAGTTAACCACTGTTCTGGAGCCGAGGGCTCTGCCTGATTTCGTCGAGACTGGCTATATCAAGGATGTAACCGTACGTGCACTGGCCTACATCAAAGCTGGATTCCCCATTCACTTCCGAGGCACAACGGGCACGGGGAAGACAACGTTAGCCATGCATGTAGCCAATATCATCGGGCGTCCTGTAGTGATAATTCACGGGGATGACGAATTCAGCACCTCTGACCTTGTCGGGGGAGAATACGGATACCGTATGAAAAAGATGGTGGATAATTTCATCCATTCCGTGTTGAAGACCGAGGAGGATATGTCAAAAAAATGGGTGGATAACCGTCTCACTGTAGCCTGCAAGTATGGCTTTACCCTTATTTACGATGAATTCACCCGTGCTCGCCCCGAAGCGAACAACGTTCTTCTGTCGGTCCTTCAGGAGAAAATGATGGATTTACCGGCAGCTCGAGAGGGGGAGGATTATTTAAGAGTTGACCCCGACTTCACAGCCATCTTTACCAGCAACCCCGAGGAATATGCCGGGGTTCATCGCAGCCAGGATGCCCTGAGGGATAGAATGATCACTATAGACCTCGACTATTTCGATAAGGATACCGAGATTGCCATTGTCAAAGCCAAATCCGGCTTAGCGGCTAAGGATGCCGTTAAGATAGTAAACATTGTTCGAGAACTGAGGGAATCGGATCTGTGCGAGTTCCCACCAACCATCCGGGGCTGCATTATGATTGCCAAGACACTGAAGGTAAGGAATGGCCTGGTAGTAGCGAACGATAAGATCTTCAAGGAAACCTGTCACGATATCCTGTCTTCGGAGACAAGCAGAATTGGTAGCAGGGCGGGTCAGATGAAAGTCGCAGCGTTAGTAGAAGAGCTAATCAACAAATATTGTTAGGGGGTGTTTGAAATGGCGTTAATGCGTTGTTTTGCCAGGATGGATGATGATGGAAAGGTAAAGATACCCAATAATATCAGTTCGGCGGTGGAACTCAAGCCGGGTCAACTTGTAGAACTCAAGGTAACGGGACCGGACAGGGCGAAAACTATAGTGCTCTCCAAGAGAAAGGATTACCGTTAATCTCTGGTCAGCCTTTGAAATTTTGAAATGGTGATAGAAAGATGAAAAGCATAAGGGATTTACCAAATGTAAAATCGGCCAGGGGTGTCAAGGTCCGCTCCGCTCCCAAATCAAAGGATGCTGCCTACATGGATATGTTCATCTTGCATACAAAGCTAGCCAGGCTGAAGATGGAGAGACAGCACTTGAGCAAGAGAACTGAACGGAACCAGCAACAGCATGCCGAGTTATCTGATGAGATGCAGCAGGCAAAGAAGGAAATTGCTGAGATGGAGCTCGAGAACGGAGAGGAAACCCCCAAAGTAAAGCAGAAAAATCCTGCCAATAAATGGCAGACCATGCCTCTTGATTATTAACCGTGCAGCCAAAATCATCTGGTGGGTTGCCTTAAAAGGAGTTGAAAATGCCAAGCGGTGCCGAGTTAGATATTCTGAAGATAATTTCTGGGGAGGGCGGAGAGACAACCGCTGGAATAGTAGCGCGTAAGCTGAGTTCAAGTAATATTGATTACATCCGGCTCATTTGCAACAGCCTGGCAAGACAGGATTACATCGAGCCGTTTAAGTCAAGACAGCCACTGATAATGACGACTAAAGGATGGAGAGTAACGGGCGTTGGTGAACTGGAGGCAGAAGGAAAGAGGAAAGCCTCCCAGCTAAGGCAAAGGGGGAAAGGACGGACTATAAATTTGGGTTACTAATTGCGTTAGCAGGCAAATATATCGCTGTGAAGGAATAAAAATGGAAAAAAGGGAAAGTCCTCATTTCACTGCCAGAAGAGCGATGGTCCAGGAAAAGGTAAGGATTCCAGGGAAGAAAAAGACAAAAGACCCTCGTGTCGCTGCCCTGGAGCAGGCTGCTCAAGCATGGCATAGAGAGAAGGAGGAAGAGAGAATCCAGGAGGCGCTTGGGCTAGAGGCAGAGAGGCAAAGAACTGCTTCAGGACTAGATTTCGGCAGGATAGAGATGGAAGACTATATCAAAGGGAAGGATAATGACCATAAAGGGATGGAGGCAATTGGCTGGTCTCAGCACGCTATAGCTGTGTTAGGCCACAAAGATACCGCGCCACAGATGAAGAAGAATGTTAATGCCGCATCGATATGTCTTATTAGCCGAAAGCTAATGGCAAGAGAGTGGGCCAGGGCATTAGGTAAAAAACTGCCCGACCCTCGTGCTTCTGCACTGGAGCGAGAGGCGAGGATCTGGGAGGAGAGGAAGGAGGAGGAGAGAAAGAAGTTCCAGAGAGAAAAGGCGATGCTGGGAAGCTTTTGCCATCTCTTGTCTAATGAAGGGAAATTCAGCGAGGCAAAGAAGGAGAGGTGGGACTTTAATGGGGTGGAATTCCTTATCACCGGGCTCAAGAATAGTTGGAATATCTACATTGAGGCGCTAGAAAACAGTCCCTATATGCGCCGCAAAGGCTGGAGCGACCTGTTAGGTATATATAAATATAAGGTCAAGGTAGACAGAGACTTAAACATAGCCTCTTACAGCCGAAAGAAAGGCTCACCAAAGAATTAGATTTCACAGGCGACCATTGCTGAGATACTGTGCGATTAAATGGTCGAGACAGGCTATTTTGAGAAGAAGGAAAAATCTACAGGGTGAAATTACTGCCTTAATAGGTAATGCTGGAAAAGTTAAGTATGAGTAAAATGGCAGAAGAGGGCAAATATATCTACTGTGTAATCGGCTCTGATGAAGCAAGGAATTTCGGCCCTACAGGTATCGGGGGTAGGAGTGATATTGTTTCAACCATTGGCTATCAAGGCATCGGTGCTGTTATCAGTAATTACCCCACGACAAAGTACGAGCTAAGCAAAGAGAATCTGCTTGCACACGAAAAAGTGATTGAGAAGGTAATGCAGGATTATACTGTTTTACCTATGAGAGCGTTTACTGTGGCTTCCAGCGCTGAAGAAGTGCGCAGCTTCCTGCGGAAGAATTTTAGCGAGCTTAAAGGCTTGCTAAAGGATTTGGATAACAAGGTAGAGCTTGGAATAAAGGCTTATTGGATAGACATGAAAGCCATTTTCCAGGAGCTTGTAGATGAGAATGAAACGGTCAGGAGACTTAAACATAGAATAACTTCTAAGCCACGAGGGCAAACTTCCGAGAAGATAAAATTGGGGGAAATGGTGGCAATCGCCCTGAAGGCTAAGAAGGATAAAGAAGGTGAAGAGTTGCTTCGCAGCCTAAAAAGGGTGGCTTATGACTTTGTCTTAGCCGAAACCCGTGGCGACGAGATGATAATAAATGCAACTTTTCTGGTGGATCGGGGCCGAGAAAAAGAATTTGATAATCGGATGGATGATTTAGATAGAAAATACGGGCAAAGGATAAAGTTTACTTATATTGGTGCAGCACCACCATATAACTTTGTCAGCCTTGCGATAAAACAGCTTTAGGAGGTGGTTGAGATGCCAGAGAAAAAGAAAGAAAAGGAATTTGAGTTAGATTTCGGCGTTGGCAAAATGAAGTTTGGCGGATTATTTAAGGGAATAGGCAACCTCATTGATCTCGCAACCAAGTTAAGTGAGGAGACCGAGGGAATTACGAGGGTTGGTGAGATTAACGGATTGCCAAAACAAGCCAAAGGTGTCTATGGATTCAGTGTGAAAACCATGGTTGGAGGTAAGCCCGTAGTAGAAACCTTTGGCAACCTTAAAGAAACCCCAAGGGGACCGGTGGTGGAAGAGGTGAGGGAGCCTATGGTTGATGTCTTTGATGAGAAAGACCACATTCTGGTCATTGCGGAGTTGCCCGGGGTTTCTGAGGATGAAATTAAGATTGAAATAGAGGGAGACATTCTGAAGCTGGCTTCTTCCAATAAAGATAGAAAATATGCCAAGGAAGTTCTGCTCCCTGCCAAAGTGAACAAAGAGGGTATGAAGTCTGTTTATAAGAATGGGATATTAGAAATAACTTTGGCAAAGGAAACCGTATCCGTAGACCGTTAACTGTGTCCGGAAAAGAAACCGTGTCCGTGTCACGATTCACAGTCACGATAGAAGGAGGAAGTATTGGTAGCTGATAAACAATTAATTCTGCGCGTAGCCGAGGCTAAGACCAAGGATGTAGGCCGAGGATTAGCCAGGATTGCCCCTGAGGATTTCGAGGCGATAGGGGTTGGAGTGGGGGATATTATCGAGATTCAGGGCAAGAGAAAGACGGTGGCTAAGGTTATGCCTGCCCATATTGAGGACCGGGGGAAATCTATCATTCAAGTGGATGGGCTCACCCGAGGAAATGCCCAGGTTTCACTGGATGAAAAGGTTACTATCCAGAAAACCGGCCATTCCCCAGCAAATAAGATAGTTCTTTCTCCCACGACCCTGATGAGGTCTGTAGGTCAGGAGAGGGATGCTAGATACATCGGCACCCTGCTTGAGGGATTGCCCCTGGTAGAAGGAGATACCATAAGAGCCAATCTTTTTGGCACCCGAAGTCAGGACTTCAGTGTAATCTCCACCGCTCCCGGAGGGGCGGTTTTAATTCATTCCGGAACCAAGATTGATATGAAGGGAGTGGCAGAGGCGAAACCAAAAGGGCTTAAAGTATCTTACGAAGATATTGGTGGGCTGGGCAAGGAAATCCAGAAGGTTCGGGAGATGATAGAGCTCCCTTTAAAGTATCCTCAGGTATTTGAGCGCCTGGGCATTGACCCTCCCAAAGGGGTATTGCTCCATGGCCCACCTGGTTGTGGCAAGACGCTAATTGCCCGCGCAGTAGCCAATGAGACTGACGCTCATTTCAGTCATATAACTGGCCCCGAGATTATGGGGAAGTTTTATGGTGAAAGCGAGGCTCGCTTAAGAGCTGTCTTTGAAGAGGCTAAGGGCAATGCCCCAGCCATACTTTTCATAGATGAAATTGATGCCATCGCTCCTAAGAGGGAGGAGATGGGCGGAGAAAAGCAGGTGGAAAGGAGAGTGGTGGCTCAGCTACTAGCCCTGATGGATGGCTTGGAGTCCCGTGGGGAGGTAATAGTTATCGGAGCCACCAACATCCCCAATTCCCTTGACCCTGCTCTGAGAAGGCCAGGAAGATTCGACAGGGAGATTGAAATCGGCATCCCCGACCAGAAAGCTCGTCTGGGAATTCTCCACATCCATACTCGCGGTATGCCTTTAGCCCAGGATGTTGACCTGGAGAGACTGTCCCAGATCACCCATGGCTTTGTTGGTGCTGACCTCGAGGCTTTGTGTCGGGAGGCAGCTATGAATGCCCTGAGAAAGATAATGCCCTCCATTGACTTTCAACTGGAAGAACTCCCCTATGACACCCTGCTAGAACTGGAAGTAACCATGGATAACTTCAGGGAAGCCCTCAAGGAGGTCGAACCCTCAGCTATACGGGAGTTCTTTGTTGAGATTCCTAATGTGAAGTGGGAAGACATTGGTGGCTTAAATGAGGTGAAGGAAACACTGGCCGAAGCGGTTGAATGGCCACTGAAATATGCCGACCTGTTTGAGCAGGCTAATACCAAACCAGCCAAAGGCATTCTGTTAGCAGGCCCCCCAGGAACGGGGAAAACCCTGGTGGCTAAAGCCCTGGCCAATGAGAGCGAGGTGAACTTCATCTCAGTTAAGGGCCCGGAGCTTATGAGCAAATACATTGGGGAGTCAGAACGTGGGGTGAGGGAGGTATTCAAGAAAGCAAAGCAGGCCAGCCCCTGTATCCTTTTCTTCGATGAAATAGATTCTTTGGTGCCCGAGCGTGGATTGAGAGGGGGAGACTCGCAGGTAACTGACAGGGTGATAAGCCAGTTCTTGACCGAACTTGACGGTCTCGAGGAACTCAAGGGAGTGATTGTCCTGGCGGCAACTAATAGAAAAGAGCTCATTGACCCTGCTATCCGTAGACCGGGCAGAGTAGACTTCACTCTGGAATTTCCTAACCCCGACGAGAAAACCAGAGAGCAGATATTCAAGGTTCATACTAAAAGAAAGCCCCTGGCTGAAGACGTAGATATTGCTCTCCTGGCAAAAGAAACAGAGGGCTTTGTCGGCTCAGATATAGAGGCCATTTCAAGGGAGGCTTCTATGGCAGCAATCAGGGAATACCTGAAAGATAAAACCACGAAAAAGGAACTCGATATTAAGATGGAGCACTTCAAGGCAGCAATCGTCTCGCTAAAAAGTCAAAGGGGCGCGAGCAATCCTGTCGACACTGGGGGTGAACATGGCAAAAGAAGGTGAATATCTATACGGTGTAACCGGAATGAGCGAGGGAAAGAGCTTTGGGCCTATTGGAATTGGTGAGCGAGGCGATGAAGTGTATATAGTCCCTTACCAGAATATTGCAGCGGTAATTAGTAATTCGCCAATTATAGACTATAAATCACTAACCAGGGATGTCGTAGCCAGGTATCTCATCGCTCATCAGACTGCTATTGAGCAGGTGATGAAACAACATACAATTATTCCCTTTAAGTTTGGAACAATGGTTGAAAACACTGAAGAACTTAAAGCCATCATGGCACGAGGTTATCCAAAGTTTACCTGCGCACTTAGAGAAATGCAGGGTAAAATAGAACTCGATATAATAGCGTTATGGAACAAGGACATAATCTTCCAGGATATCGCAGGGGAACCAGAGGTCAAGCAGATTAGGGAAGCGATTGGGCAAAATGCTTCCGACCAAAACAAGATAGAATTGGGTCGTATGGTAGCGGCCTCCTTAAATAAGAGAAAATTGGAATTTGCTCAGGAAATCCTGTGCAAGTTTGACAGATTCGCTGAAGACATTTGCGTGCACGAAGTTATGAGCGACGGGATGATTGCTAATTCCTCACTGTTGATTCGTAAGGATAATGAGAAAAGGCTCGACTCCGAGATAAGCGAACTGGACAGGAAGTATGAAGGAAGGGTAAATTTCAGGTGCGTTGGTCCTTTGCCCCCTTACAGTTTTAGCGTCATAGAAGTTAAAAAAATAGGTTTTGATACGGTAGAAGAAGCCAGAAGTGAGCTAGAGCTACCACAAGAAGCGACCCTGAACGAAATTAAGCCTGCTTTTAGAAGATTGGCAAAAGAATATCACCCGGATAAGAATCCCAATCCAGATGCTCAATCGAAGTTCCAGGCTATCCAGGAAGCCTATGATGTATTAGCTGAGTATTGCCAGGACGGTAAATGCTCTTTTAAAAAGGAAGACTTTGAGGATTCCTTCGTGATTAGGATGCTTAGAGTGGAAAACGGGGCATATAAACCGCAAGGTATTAAAAGCTGAGGAGATAAAACTAGTGGCAGCAGAAAATAAAATTATCTACTGTGTTATTCCTACCAGCCGGGAGAGGAAATTTGACCTCGTGGGGTTTGAGGGGGAAGAGATTTATACTATAAATTACAAGGATATAGATGCAGTAGTAAGCAATATCTCGCTTTCTTTTGAAGAGCTTGACCCTACCCGAAAGAACATGAAGATACATGCTATAGTCCTGGAGACGCTAATGAAAGACTATACCGTTATTCCAGCCCGTTTCGGACTTATCTCCAACAGCGAGGATAAACTTAGAGGGCTGCTGCAAAAATACTACTCTGCATTTAAAGATTATATTAAAAGACTGGACAACAGGATAGAAATAGGGATAAAAGTTTTCTGGGAACAGGAGGCCATGATAGCTGAGATCGATGGGAAGGACCAAAGGATTACCAAGCTCAAGGAGGAGCTCAAGACCCTCTCACCCATTGTGGCCCAGGATAAATTGATTAAAGCCGGTGAGATGGTAAGGTCTATGATCATGACCTGGGTAGATAGATACACCGACACGGTATACCAACAGCTAATGAAGGTAGCTGTTGATGGCAAAAAAAACTATCCTGTTGATATTAAGAACATTATCAACTCCGCTTTTCTGGTAGACAAGGCCAAGGAAAAACAATTTGACGCCCTGATTGAGAAACTGGATTCAGAATATGGCGATAGAATAAATTTCAAGTATGTTAAGCCAGTTCCTCCTTATAACTTTGTCAACCTTGAAATGTATCTGAAGGAGATATTGTAGCTATGCTGCTTATAGATGACTTAATACTTCTCCCTGGTCAGTTGCTATGGAAGATATGCCAGGGTATCAAAGGTGATGTGGATAAGGAGCTTTACCCCGATGAGGAGCAGTGTAAGGAGGAACTTATTACACTGCAAATGGCTTTAGAGACGGACCAGATAACTGAAGAGGATTACGAGGTTGAGGAGGAAAAGATAATGGAACGCTTGAGAATTCTTCGAAAGTATAGAAAGGAAGAGGCAGAAATATGAGTCACGACCGAAGAGATGATTGGGATGTGGGCTTAGCAGAGGTGCTGAAGGTACTCCTGGACAAGGGAACTACAATTACGGCTGATATACCGATAACGGTTGGTGATGTAGAAGTGTTCAGCCTTAAGATACAGCCCTTACTTCTATCCTCATTTGAAACGGCTAAGCAGGCAGGCCTGGAAATCCCTACATCGGTTAAGAAAAAGGATGTTTGAATTTAAGGAAAGTGAAGAGGGCATCGGCGTCAACATTGACCCTGAGGCAACCAAAGCCGACTTAATGAGTCTGTTGGTTACTCTTGGCGAGATATTGAAAGAAGTGCTCAAAAGGCAAGGCCAAAGGATGATAGCAAAGGAATTGCTGACTGATGAGCAAACGTCCAGGCTGGTGAAAGCCTTTTTCAACGCCGAACAGGTCATAGAAGAGTTAAAGGCAGAGCAAGGCATCATCGAATCTTGCCGCCTGATGAAGGAACATCTGAGCCAGCAGATTTATGGCGATGACTTTGGCAAACACAAACATAGAACGGAGCCACTGACTGATACTCTGGATGTTATATTGACCGAAGGGACTGTCATCGATGGTAGCATTCTCCTTTCGCTTGCCGGCGTTACTCTGGCGGGAATAAATCTTAAGGCTGCCCTGGCTGGCGGAGTAACCATGCTGGAGCACAATATTATGGATGATAGAGAAGTCCTCTTACAAAAGAAGAGAGAGTATAAAGTGCCTCTTAGAGACGATGATGGGGTGATTGCCTCTATCTTTGGCTCATATTACTTGGACAGGCCATCTGTCCACCCCAGATGGCAACTGGGTCGCTTTTATATTACTGATAAGAGATTGTTCTTCTTTAAGCCTTATCAGGAAAAGATAACCTTTGAGTCACCCCTGGAGGACATACGCGGTTGGGCTATTATTGATGATAATGGCAGGGAAGAACTCTGCCTTTTGCTTGGGACTGAGGAAGTGGCTCGCCTGCATAGTCAAAACGTTGGCGAATTACGGACGGCCATAGAGAAAAAAATGAAGACCAATGGTATCGCTTTCGAGGAGGACAGCTCTCTATTATTGCCCCAGGCAGTGAGAATAGACAATTTATTTAGCGAGGATGAATATATCAGCCAAAGCGGGCGGATATGGTATTTCACTACATCTACAGCTACCGCCGTCGGAGTCAGAGGGGCTACCTGGAAACCAGGGCAATTATACTTGACCAATAAAAGGCTTTTCTGGTGGGACCACCTTCTGAAGAGGATATTTTTTGAGATTCCCAAAGAAGAGATATCTGGGGTTTCTATAGGAACGGTAGACCTGTCAAAAAGAAAACCAACCTTAAAAAAGGCGAAGGAAATTGTTACTGCTGCCATGGCACCAAACTGGGCAAGAACCTCCAGCACAGGCATTAGTGCCAAGGCCCTGGTAATAGCCACTACCGATGGGAAAGAGGCATACTTCTCCGGTAAGAACAGTGATATGCGGGAATGGAGAGAGACCATTGAGAAAAGCATCATTTGAAGAAGAATCCACACAGATTAGAGAGACGCCAAATTTTTTGGTCAACGCAGATCTCAAGTTAATAATCTTTGGTGGTAAAGGCGGCACAGGGAAAACGACATGCGCAGCGGCCACGGCACTATACATGGCTAATAAACACCCTGAGAAGAGGATAATAGTTATCTCTACCGACCCTGCTCATTCCCTGGGTGATAGCTTTGAGGTTGAAATCGGCAATAAAATCACCTCCCTAAAGGAAAATCTCTGGGGACTGGAGATAGATGCCAATAAAATGCTTGAGGAATATAAATCTGAGCATGGAGAGGTAATGAGGCTGATAGCTGATAGGGGAACTTACTTCGCCAGGGAGGATATTGAGAGCTTCTTCGATAAGTCGCTCCCCGGAATGGATGAGGTTATGGCTATAATCCGCATCGCCGACCTCCTTAGAGCCAAAAAATATGACCTGATTATTTTAGATACCGCTCCTACCGGACACACGCTGGTGCTGTTATCTCTACCCGAAAAGATGGAGAAGTGGGTTCATATCATGGATATGCTTATGGCGAAGCATCGCTACATAATGAAAACTATGGTTGGCAGATATAAAAAGGATAAAGGCGACGACTTTATCGATAGCCAGATGAATGACATAAAGAGGGTAAAGGGTCTCCTCGGGAATGCTAAAAGTACTGTATTTGTTCCCGTGACCATCCCCGAACCGATGAGCATCTATGAGGTAGAAAAGGCTGTTAAAACCTTGAAAAAATACCGCATTATGGTGAATACCATTATCGTTAATCGGATTATCCAGGGAAATAGCAAGTGTCCTTTCTGTTCGGCAAGGAGGCAAGAGAAGGAAAAATACATGCGGGAGATCGAAGAGAAGTTCGCCCCCTATACCCTTGTCCAGATGCCTCTCTTTCCCTACCAGATTCGGGGAATGAAGAGACTGACAGAATATGCTGGCATCCTCTCCGGTGAGAAGGAATATATCCCCCCTACTAAGTCAGATTTATTACCCACGGTTGCCCCCCTGTCTAAAGGAAAGCTCTCCGACATCATGGATAAGGAGCTTAAGTTCGTTATCTTTGGGGGCAAGGGAGGTGTAGGCAAGACCTCCATTGCCGCTGCCAGCGCCCTTTATCTCGCCCGGCACAAGCCAGATAAGAAGATGCTCGCTTTCTCCAACGATCCCGCCCATTCCCTCTCCGATAGCTTTAAGCAGCATATAGGAAATAAAATCACCCGGATTTCGAGTGTAGATAACCTCTATGCCCTGGAGATTGACGGCACCCAGATGCTTGAGGACTTTAAGCAGGTGTATCGAGATGACATAGATGAAGCCTTTGAGAAATTCCTTGGGGGTGGAGGGGTGGATATAAAGTTTGACCGCGAGGTCTTGGGGAACCTATTAGCAGCCCTTCCCCCAGGGCTTGAAGAGCTAATGGCACTGCGAAAGATTATAGAGCTCATGAAGGACAGAGACTATGACCTGTTTATCCTCGATTCAGCCGCTTCTGGACATCTAATCCGTTTCCTTGAATTGCCGCACCTGATCCAGGAGTGGGTCACCAGCATTCTCAAGCTGCTACTCAAATATAGGGGGACTGTAAAGCTGACTAAGGCTGCCGAATCCCTGTTAGATTTATCCCGGGACATAAAGAGGATACTTACAATCTTAGCCGACCCTCAACAAACGGAGTTTGTGATAATAACCATTCCTGAGCAGATGGCACTGGCAGAGATGGAGGACCTGGGAAAGGCTGTAAGCAGCCTTAAAATCCCCTGCTCTCACACAGTTGTTAACATGATAATCCCTGCTACTGAATGTGATTTCTGTGCCGCTAAGAGGAAAGAGCAGCAGAAATATATTCAAGAAATAGAGGCAAAATTATCCGACTACACCATTGTTCCGATACCTATGCTTCCCCATGAAATCAGTGGGCTTCAAAGCCTGAGCGAACTTGGCGAGATTATGTATGGAGGGTAAAGGATGGCTAAATTAAAGACTACTATATTTTCCCCCTTATTTTGAGGGATTGGAAAAGGGGAGCGCCACCCTAAAGAATATAGTGTTGGTAGTACCAACACTATTTGGGGCATTCCTCTCGCCCATTTTACCTATAGAAGGTCTTTACGTTCCCTCATGCTTCAGGAAACGTAAAAAAGAGCCAAATGCGAGAAGACCGTGTCTGATAAGAATAAAACTCAAAGTTTGGAGATAAAAGTCAATGGACGACGAGAACCAGAAGAGCAAGTCTAAAGAAAAAGAAGAGGAAGAGGCTGGAGGGGTGGCTGGTGGTGTGCTCCGAGGGCTGGGTAATCTCATCCCCGGCCTGGGAGGTATAGTTGCGGGGCTGGAAAAATCGGATGCTTTTCAGCAGAGGCTGAGTGCCATCAATAAGGAGGTTGAGCGTCAATTGAGGGAAGCCCCCTTGAAGAAAGTTGAGCAAGAGGGAGGAAGCAGAACTATCATCCCCCCATCGACTGCCTTTAGGGGTGGTAAAGCTCCATCGAGGGCAAAGGCTCCGCCCTTTAATAAGCAAAGAGATATCATAGCGGATATCTTCGATGAAGGAGACTATCTAAAGATAATCGCTGAACTACCTGGAGTGACAGAGCAAGATATTAAAACCGAGGTAAAGGGTAGTCTGCTCACTATCGCCGCCAGGGGCATCTCTCGGGAATATTATAAAGAGCTAATCTTACCCTGCCCTATTATAGAAGAGCTGGATTCAAGCTATAACAATGGCATTTTTCAACTTAAGGCAAAAAAATTGAAAGGAGGAGAACCAAAATGAAGGCAAGTGAAGTGATTAAGGTAGCAGAGAAAGAGTTGACAGCGCTTACCAAGCTGGAGCCCACGGGCGTTAAGGGAGTCTTCAGGGACGAAGAGGAGTGGCATGTAACAGTGGAAATGATTGAGAAGAAATCTATCCCTGATGGCATGGACCTTCTGGCGCTATACGAGGTCATCCTCGATGATGAGGGCAATGTCCTTAAATTTGAGCGTGGAAAGCTTCGTAAGCGTGGAGACTCTAGCGACGAATAAAATAAAAAAGGAGGTTTGAACATGGCAGAAGGAGCTTTTAAGTGTCCCAAGCGTGGAGTGACAGTTGGCAGTACTGATTATTGCGGGGAGTGCGGCGAACCACTGACTTTGGGATTCACTAGCTGTGGGACAATCTGGAGATTCCGAGAAAATAATAATTTTTGCCCCATTTGCGGAGCCAAGGTGAAGAAAGTTGGAGTAAAGCCAGCAAGACAAAGTATTGATAACGTTTCTGTTTCTTCAAGATAATAAATGAGAAAGCTTTACGTGGTTCCCATAATCCACATGAGTGCTGACCTGGGCACGCTTGCTCCAGCTATTGATAGAAAGGGCATCGCTCAATTTGGCAAAGGGTTCTGGCTGAGACATAAAGAAACGGTCGCGCTTTTCTGGAACTCCGTAGCTAAGTTTTTCGATGCTCTGGAAGTTAAGGTCTTCAATATTTATCAGGATGGACTCATTGCCGATGGCGAGATGGGGATGAGAATTGTGGAAGAGGGGATTAAACAAGGCAGCAAGAACTATGAAATTATAGCTGGCTTACTAAAAAGAGGGGCAAGCCTGGTCAGAACAGAAGACCTTTCCCTGGTTAAAAAAGAATATGACTCCATCAGCAGGATAGTCCGCTCTAAATCGTCAGGAGGCAAAATAATAGCCAGCCTGAGGTATAAATTAATACAGAATAAATTACTCAAGGAAAGAGATAATTCCATAGCTGAGAGGATTGATAAAACATTGAATGATGGGGAAACTGGAATCCTTTTCATTGGAGCATACCACAATGTAATTCCTAAGCTACCTGAAGACATTGAGATACATGAGGTGAAAGAAACCAGGAAGGTAAGAGAATATCAGAGATTGCTTCCTAACCCAGGGGGAGACAAGAAATATTTTGAACAACTAGCCGAATATCTTGTCTCCCCCTGTTACCTTAAGTTAACTCATAAAACTTAGCCAGCACATGGCTTTGTCCAAATACGGAAAATCTGATAAGATAAAAAGTGCCGTTGACCTCCCCGGAGGCAGCGAGCTTGGAATGTAACATAATAAATATATATACCGCTTGGATTGGCGACAACCGAGACGGACAATAGTTTTCTCTATTAGGGCGTCTTGGCGTTGTCGAGACGCTTTTTTTATTGGATTTTAAAAGCTCGCTTCTCCAGGCAATTTGGAGAGCAAAAGGCTATGAAAACAGGTTTTATCGGGGCAGGAAAGGTAGGCAGCGCGATGGCTGTGGGGCTTTCTTGCGTTGGATATCAAGTATCTGCTGTACACAGCCGCAGTTTTGCCTCGGCAGAAAGATTGTCTTCACTTTTGCCCGACTGCCATGCCTGTCAACAGCCGCAAGAAGTGGCTGATTCATCCGACATGGTTTTTATCACCACCCCCGATGATGCCATCGCCAGCGTGGCAGAGCAGATACACTGGCGCCGCGGACAATATGTACTGCACTGCAGCGGAGCTTTATCCCTCGATGTGCTGGAACCAGCCCGACGTGATGGAGCGGTAACTGGCTCGCTTCATCCATTGCAGAGCTTTGCCGGCATGGACCAGGCAGTAAACAACCTGCCCGGCTCAACCTTTGCCCTGGAAGGCAGAGAGCCATTGCTATCTTTACTCAAGCAAATAGTTAACCTGCTGAAAGGCAATGCAATAGTATTAAAGGCAGGAGACAAGGCTCTCTATCACGCAGCAGCGGTTTTCACCAGCAATTACACGGTTACCCTGCTCGGAATGGCAGCGAAACTATGGGAGTCCTTCGGCATTCCTCAAGAAGAGGCAGTACCTGCATTACTGCCATTGCTCAGGGGGACAGTGGACAACATTGAGTCCGTCGGTCTGCCGAATTGCCTTACCGGGCCAGTTGCCCGTGGTGACCTGGACACCATACGAAAAAATCTGGAAGCTATCACTGCCAGTTGCCCTTCACTGCTATCCGTTTACAAGGAGATGGGACAGCAGAGCATACCCATCGCAGTCGCCAGTGGCAGCATAGACGAAGAGAAAGCAAGGATGCTGCGGAGTATTCTGGATAATGATTAATTAAAAGCAATCAACACAAAAACATTAAGAAATGATTATGTCAATAACAGGGAGGTAAGCAAATGAGAGTCAGCATACATGATATCGCCAAAATGAAACAGCGGGGAGAGAAAATACCGATGCTCACCGCCTATGACTATGTGACCGCTAAACTGATGGACGAGGCAGGAATCCCCTTCATTCTGGTAGGTGACAGCCTGGGCATGGTAATGCTCGGCTACCAGTCAACCATACAGGTCACCATGGACGATATACTGCACCACGTAAAGGCGGTGGTCCGGGGAGCCAAGAAAGCGTTGGTGGTTGGAGATATGCCGTTTATGAGCTACCAGGTAAGTATATCGGAGACCTTGCATAACGCCGGTCGAATTATCCAGGAAGGTGGTGCGCAGGCAATCAAGCTGGAGGGTGGCGAATTAGTTGCCGGGATAGTGGAACGAATTGTCGGCTGTGGCATCCCCGTCATGGGACACCTGGGGTTGACGCCGCAGTCATCATACCAGCTGGGCGGCTTCAAGGTGCAGGGGAAAACGCCAGAGGCGGCTCGACAACTGCTCAAGGACGCCCTGGCACTACAGCAGGCAGGCGCCTTTTCCCTGGTGCTGGAGTGCGTTCCTTCTCCTTTGGCAAAGATGATTACCGAGAAGCTGAGCATCCCCATTATAGGTATCGGTGCCGGACCGTATTGCGA